>JBPBPY010000332.1:0-2502 GCA_050954505.1 Janthinobacterium lividum | reverse complement strand
ATGACTTCTTCCGGCAGCGTGGGCGCCGGTGCGGTCTTGGTCCAGTCTTCCACGGTTTCCAGGTAGTCGCGCACGAACTGCTTGTCGAACGATGGCGGCGACATGCCCACGGCGTAGGAATCTGCCGGCCAGAAACGCGAGGAATCAGCAGTCAGCACTTCATCCATCAGGTACAGCGTGCCATCGCTGTCGAGACCGAATTCGAACTTGGTGTCGGCAATGATGATGCCGCGCGTGGCCGCATAGTCGGCGGCGGCCAGATACAGCGCGATGCTGGTGCTGCGGATGGTCTCGGCCAGTTCGCTGCCGATACGCTGCTGCATTTCATCGAAGCTGATGTTTTCATCATGGGCGCCGAGTTCAGCCTTGGCCGCCGGCGTGAAAATCGGTGCGTCCAGCTTTTGCGCCTGTTGCAAACCGGCCGGCAAGGTAATGCCGCACACCGCGCCGGTATCCTGGTAATCCTTCCAGCCCGAGCCGATCAGGTAGCCACGCACCACGGCCTCGACCATGATCGGTTCAAGCTTTTTCGCCACCACGGCGCGGCCACGCACCTGCTCGACTTCGGCGCTGCTGACCACGGACTCAGGCAAGACGCCGGTCAGGTGGTTGGGCACGATATGCTTGAGCAGATCGAACCAGAAGTCCGACATCTGGTTCAAGACCTTGCCCTTGCCGGGAATGGGCTCGTTCATCACCACGTCGAATGCCGACAGGCGGTCGGTGGTGACGATCAGGATCTTGTCGTCGCCGACTGCATAATTGTCGCGAACCTTGCCGCGCCCGAGCAGGGGCAAGGAGGTGATGCTGGTTTCGTAGAGGCTGGTCATGGTAATCCCGTGATGTGCTGGTGGTGTACTGACGGTATGCAAATGATGCGCGCTAAAAATGCTGGACGACTGAAATCAAATCAATCTGGTGTTCGGTAAAGCGGAACCACCTTTTTCAAACCCTTGAACGCAGCGCGCGGCGAATGAATCGCCGCGCTGCTGTTCGAACCTGTCTGCTACTTGAGACGTGCTATTTCGCAGGGCTTATTGCACGATCTGCGACAACTCGCCCTTCTTGTACTTCTCGGCCATTTTTTCCATTGGAATCGGCTTGATCTTGGCAGCCTGGCCTTCGCAGCCGAACGACAGGAAACGCGCCTTGCACACCAGGGCCGCTGCTTCGCGGGCTGGCTTGAGGTAGTCGCGCGGGTCGAACTTCGATGGGTTTTCCATGAAGTAGCGGCGGATTGCGCCGGTCATCGCCAGGCGGATATCGGTATCGATATTGATCTTGCGAACGCCGTGACGGATGCCTTCCTGGATTTCTTCGACGGGCACGCCATAGGTTTCCTTCATGTCGCCACCGAATTCACGGATCTCGGCCAACAGTTCCTGCGGCACCGATGAAGAACCGTGCATCACCAGATGGGTGTTTGGAATGCGCGCGTGGATTTCCTTGATGCGGTCGATGGCCAGGATGTCGCCGGTTGGCTTGCGCGAGAACTTGTAGGCGCCGTGCGAAGTGCCGATGGCAATGGCCAGTGCATCGCACTGGGTTTGCTTGACGAAGTCGGCAGCCTGGGCCACGTCGGTGAGCAACTGCTCGCGCGTCATGGTGCCGTCGGCGCCATGGCCGTCTTCCTTGTCGCCCATCATGGTTTCCAGCGAACCCAGCACGCCGAGTTCGGCTTCCACGGTCACGCCGATCGAGTGCGAAAACTCGACCACTTTGCGCGAGACCATGATGTTGTATTCATAGCTGGCCACCGACTTGCCGTTTTCTTCCAGCGAGCCATCCATCATCACCGACGTGAAACCCGACTTGATTGCCGCCATGCAGACTGCCGGCGACTGGCCGTGATCCTGGTGCATGACCACAGGAATGTGCGGATAGGCTTCGACTGCAGCTTCGATCAGGTGACGCAGGAACGGTTCGCCCGCATATTTGCGCGCGCCAGCCGATGCCTGCATGATCACAGGCGAGCCGACTTCGTCGGCGGCCATCATGATGGCAGTGACTTGTTCCAGGTTGTTGACGTTGAACGCGGGCAGGCCGTAGCCATTTTCAGCGGCGTGGTCCAGCAGTTGACGCATCGATACGAGTGCCATGATTACCTCCAGATAGAAAAATTCTTTACAAAGACGACGTTGGCGCGCAATTGCGCTACCCGGTTACTGATACTCGCCGACCTTCATGATATTGAGTGCATTGGTGCCGCCCACTTCGCCCATCGGCTCGCCCCAGGTGACGACAATCATGTCGCCTCGTTGCACCACGCCGCGGATGAGCAGCAGGTCCTGCACCGTTTTCAACACTGCCTGGCGGTCGCGCGAATGCGCCAGCTCCATGGTATGCACATTGCGGTACAGCGCAGTCTTGCGCTGGGTGTTCAGGCTGGGCGTCATGGCAATGATCGGAATATCGATATTATGCCGGCTCATCCACAGCGCAGTCGAACCCGACTCGGTCAGCGCAACGATCGCCTTGACGCGCAAATGGTAGGCGGTAAAC
>JBPBPY010000235.1:0-2505 GCA_050954505.1 Janthinobacterium lividum | reverse complement strand
GGTACACATACCTTTCCTTTATTTTGCATCACACACGAGCTTTGGTGTTTGGTTGTTGTCGATACGATCAGTGTTCCAGTACATTGGTTACTGTATCACACACAGCTTGGGGACATGAGCTACTGCGGTATGTAAGGAGCTTTGCTTGATTGGTTTAGATGACTTTGTAAAGTTAGCATGTTGGACCGGTATCAGAGCTATGTTCGTAGCGTGTCATCAATCATGTTCTTCGTACCACCGACTATCCACTTCCATCATCACTTATATCCCCAGCAGTTCCTCGTCTACAGCATTTTCAAGCTTCTCGAGCGACTACGAGATCGATGTCCCAACTCAGACCGGCAACTGCCAGCATGGCGAACGTCCCAGGCAAGTCCCCACCCTCAACGTCTTCAACGGTGAGCAAGGGGTACAGTCTGGCGGCGACTGCATTCACTACCGCAGACAGCAGGCCCAGGCGTTTCGTGGATGGTATGAGAGCAACAGTCCTGTCAACAGGCCGAAGTAGCCGAAGAAGTGCTTGATCTGTCGAGATGGTCAAATGGGAGCCTCCGTCGTGAGTATTCTGAGGTTTCGTACCTCAACCGCGTTGACATTCAGGAATCCGAATGCTCGATGCAGTGTCCGCGAAGTCATTAGGTGTCTGATTGCAGGGTATCTATCTTGGCCATTAGATATACCTTGGAGGCCAAACGTGCACGGACAGCCTATTGCCGATTCTCGGCCCTGAGATCACCTCCATAGTCGTGCTGCCGGTTCTCTACATCTCCTTCCACAAACACCGACCTTCGACAGGAAAGATCCTGCGCTCCAAGGTACGGACTCATCTTATCATCACTGCAGTCTCGTCGCGAGAGACCATTCGAAACCCCGTCTCGATCTTGGCAGCTGAAATAACACTACTTGCAAGCCCTGCTAGCCTCGAGGGTGGACCGCAGGCGGCTGAGACATGCTCCCTCGGCCTCTCACCTACTGGACGGTATAATTTCGCTTCTGGTCCGTCCGCTTTCGCAGATGATCCGTCGTCCTTCAATATAAGGCCTCTCTTGGCCCTGCAGGGAAATCCGGCCACCCGCAGCTCTTCAAGTGCGTATCGTCGCGCTAGGAGATTAAGCTGAAGCATGCTCATGCGGGACTTGTACGACGCTCCCGTTTAAGATGGCTCATAGCTCCCGACGTGGTGGTTCTGTGGGTAACGTTACACGACCTCACCTTGTGTTACGGAAGACAGAACCATGGCCTTGTCGAGCATTGGCCCATTGACCACAGTCTGGACACCGCCAGCGGATTGTCTAAAGACCTCCACGTTCAACGCACACGCGATCGCAAGTAAACTTGGTGAACACATGTCGAGGGACACCACTAATCTTTTACCTATCGTTTCCAGTGGGCACCGGGCGAAAAGAGCGGGACACTCTCTCCAGCGGTGCTTCTTGGAGGAACTGGCCAGGCTGCAGACCTCCTTTGCTATCCCCCCGCATACACGCTCAACCATTACTACTCACCAGGCATATGTCCAAGTGGCAAGTCTACTGCCCCGAAATGCGGACCTAGGCCCACTAACAAGTTCTCATACAGGCTGGACCAGCGCATGTGAGCCCACGAATTCGGGGTCCGCGCCTGCGGATCCAGCAGAGACGCTCATAATGTGCTGCCCACAGGGTCTGGGATGTGAGGGAATCGCATGGTGCCGCGGCGATCCGCGGCCTCGAGGACCTGTAAGTATAATTGAAGAGCTTTCCAAGACGGCAATGCACCATGCGGTGCTACGCAACACTCATATGCCGATGAGAAGCCCGAGACTTTGGCTAACTTGCTATACAGGTATGGTCAATCTACACCGACAAGTATGGTATGGAGGGTGTCATGGCCACAGCCACCTTCCCAACCATATCCATATTCGCCAAGCCCATCTTCGTCGCCTACCAGTCCAGCGACCAGGCGATGCTAGCCGCTGCTCGATCATCGGCCACAGCTCCAGCCAGCCGAGAAACTGCAACCTCATCGTCTAGGGATTCTCTTTCGGGAGGTGCGATTGCTGGCATCGCCATTGGATCAGCACTCGGAGGTATCTTATTCGCCACTGTCATGACTTTCCTTGCCCTGCGGTTCTGCATGGGTTACCGGAAGGCATCGAAAGACCCCTTTCGAACAGACGAGAAAACAAGAAACCACTGGAACGAGCTAGGTTCCCAAGGGCAAGTGAACGAACTGCATGCATGGCCTCGAGCCACGGAACTGCCGTCAGAACACCCGGACAAAAATGGGTTCGCTGAGCTAGAACATACAGATCGTAATAGACTGAAGTAATAATTACCACCTATTGCCAAGGAGAAACCCTCTGTTGATGAAGTCTTGCCTTAGATGTCGTTTCCTTGCCACCGCACGTAGACTGCAAGTCGCAATACAGCGTATATGTGACTTGGACGTCGCTTTCGTTACAGCAAAGATTAGTCTCGGTGTTGGACCTCAGATCGTACTGGTGCCTTCCAAGGCCTGGGCAGA
>JBPBPY010000162.1:0-2530 GCA_050954505.1 Janthinobacterium lividum | reverse complement strand
GGCTAGGAATTTCAAAGCGATTCTCTTCCTGGCTTGCACTTTTATTTGGCTTAAACTGAATTGAGGACACGCCCTAGTATCGAAACCCGTTGATGGTCCAAGATCCGCCCCCCTGCCGATGGCACCCTGTCACGTGACTTATGGTATCGATTATCGCGCAACGAACGGACTTTCGCGCAGCAGAGAAGTGAATTACGGTAAACTACGCTTACCATCTGCTTTCGCAAGCGGCGCTGCCTGGTGGGCAAACCTGGCGCCGGCAAAGCGTCCCCCTGAATCTGCAACCTACAACTTGGCCCTGCACAATGCGCAATCCAGAGACAACGCCAGACACCTCCCGGCCGGCCCGCCGCGCCAGTGTGCGCCATCGCTTGCTGTCGTTGCAGCTGCAACCGGTGCAATCCTGGCGTCAGGCAGGAAAGCAACTGCACATGCAGTCGTTGATAAAGTCACTTAGGCAGGTAGTGTGGCAAGCGATGTGGCAATCCATGCCGACATCGCTGCAGCAGCCGTTGCGGAACTCGCCGGCGCGGCACCCTGCGCGGGCGCGCTGGCAGCGCGCCGCAGCACTGGGCACCATGCTGGCGTTGCTGCTGGGCGCAGGTGCAGCGGCGGCGTTCGACCGCATGTTCCCGCCAAACACCAAGCGCGGCACCCTGTCCACCGAAGCCTACCCCGTCATCAGCATCAACGGCAAGGAGCGCCAGTTGTCCGCTGGCGCGTGGATTCGCAATGAAAACAATACCATCGACATGCCAGCCAGCCTTGCCGGCCGGCGCATGGTGGTCAATTACACGGAAAACGGCATGGGCCAGATCGACCGCGTCTGGATTCTCACCAGCAGCGAAGCCAGCATCGCCCTGCCCGATCCGCTCAAGCCGGCAGAAGTGCCGGTGGCCGAGTAGTTCCGGCCAGCCAACGGCGCCAGGATAGCGTTGTCCTGGCGTTGTTTTCTTCCCTTCATTTTCAGCACCAAGGAACCGCGTCCGAGCAGGCGCACCCGGCAAATATCATGCAAAAAAAATTATTCATCAAAACCTTCGGCTGCCAGATGAACGAGTATGACTCGGACAAGATGTCGGATATTCTCAATGCCCATGACGGCTATGTGATGACCGATACGCCCGAAGATGCCGACGTGGTACTGCTCAACACCTGTTCGGTGCGCGAAAAGGCCCAGGAGAAGGTGTTTTCCGACCTTGGCCGGCTGCGCGAGATCAAGCTGCGCCGCCCCGGCATGATGATCGGCGTGGGCGGCTGCGTGGCGTCGCAGGAGGGCGAAGCGATCATCAAGCGCGCACCCTATGTCGACATGGTGTTCGGCCCGCAGACCCTGCACCGGTTGCCGGAAATGCTCACGCAGCGGCGCAATTCCGGGCGCTCGCAGGTCGACATCAGTTTTCCGGAAATCGAGAAATTCGACAACATGCCGCCGGCGCGCGTCGAAGGACCGACCGCCTTTGTCTCCATCATGGAAGGCTGCAGCAAGTATTGCAGCTACTGCGTGGTGCCCTACACCCGCGGCGAGGAAGTCTCGCGCCGCTTCGAGGACGTGCTGGCCGAGGTCGCCGACCTGGCTGCCCAGGGCGTGCGCGAAATCACCCTTCTGGGCCAGAACGTCAATGCCTTCCGTGGCGAGATGGCCGATGGCGGCATTGCCGACTTTGCCCTGCTGATCGAATACATTGCCGAGTTCGACGGCATCGAGCGGATTCGTTTCGTCACCAGCCACCCCAAGGAATTCACCCAGCGCTTGATCGATGCCTATGCCAAGGTGCCCAAGCTGGTCGACCACCTGTACCTGCCGGCGCAGCACGGCTCGGACCGCATCCTCTCGGCCATGAAGCGGGGTTACACCGCGCTGGAATACAAGTCGATCATCCGGCGGCTGCGTGAAGTGCGGCCGAATATTGCCATTTCGTCGGACTTCATCGTCGGCTTTCCGGGTGAAACCGATGCCGACTTCGAAGCAATGATGAAACTGATCCACGACATCGGCTACGACAACAGCTTTTCCTTCATCTTCAGTCCGCGCCCCGGCACCCCGGCCGCCAACCTGGAAGACGATACACCGCAGGAAGTCAAGCTGGCACGCCTGCAACGGCTGCAGGCAGTCATCAACGACAATACCAAACGCTACAGCGACGCCATGATCGGCACCATCCAGCGCGTGCTGGTGGAAGGCCCGTCGAAAAAGAATGCGGCCGAATACCAGGGCCGCAGCGAAAACAACCGGGTGGTCAATTTCGATGGCGGTCCCGATGGGGCGCGCCTGGTTGGCCAGATGGTCGACATCGACATTACCCTCAGCTATGCGTATACCCTGCGCGGTGAACTGGTGGTACCCGTGGCGCTGACGGCATGAGCGGCCCGACCAATTCCGGCCGCGGTGCGCCGCGCAAGAGCCGTGCCGCCAACGGCACTGCGGCAGAGCCGGTGGACGGCGCCGAAGCCGCCACTGCGCCGGGCGCGGCCAGTCGCTATGCAGACAATGTCGCCAATCGCGCTGCCACGCCGGCGCAGCACTTCA
>JBPBPY010000181.1:0-2544 GCA_050954505.1 Janthinobacterium lividum | reverse complement strand
ACGGGCGCGCTGCTCGATCACGACGTCGCCAGCTGCATTGCGGGGGCAACCCCGACTGCCGGCACCGACGCGGCAACGGCCCCTGATGCAGGCGCTGCCATCGAACGTGCACCCATCGACCCCGACACCAAGTTCGGCACGGTTGGCGCCGTCGCGCTGGACGCCCACGGCAATCTGGCCGCCGCCACCTCGACCGGCGGCATGACCAACAAGCGCCCTGGCAGGGTCGGCGATTCGCCCTTGATCGGCGCCGGCTGCTATGCCAACAACGAAACAGCCGCCATCTCGGCAACCGGGACGGGTGAAGCGTTCATGCGCACGGTTGCCGCGCATGACATCGCCGCGCGCATGGCGTATGCCGGCACCAGCCTGCATGAAGCCGCCCAGCAGGTGGTGATGTGCGTGCTGCCGCGCTACCACGGCCGTGGCGGCGTGATTGCCATCGATGCCCAGGGCAATGTGGCAATGCCCTTCAACACCGAGGGCATGTACCGGGGCATTGCCCGCGTCGGGCAGGACGTTCAAACAGCCATTCACAAATCGGATCTCGCATGAATACAGTGATGACCTCAGGGTTGCCAGGCGGCCAGAGCAGCCTTCCCGCCCAGGCTGGCAGCACCGGTTCCGGCAATCTGCCGGCGCAGCACTTCCCTCATGGGCGCAGGCCAGGGCCTGGCGATGTGCTTGCAGCGCCTGCCATAACCTCGGGCCGGGTGCTGAGCGTCGAAAACATGGGCGTGCGCTTTGTCACGTCCGAGCGCACGGTACAAGCGGTGCAGTCGCTGTCGTTTCACATCGATGCCGGTGAAACCCTGGCCATCGTCGGTGAATCAGGCTCCGGCAAATCGGTCTCGTCGCAGGCCATCATGCGCCTGATCGAGTATGGCGGCGGCCGCATCGATCCCGGATCGCGGCTCGATTTCCAGCGCCGCAACGGTCAGCGCATCGACCTGGCGAGCGTCGACCAGCGCACCATGCGCGCTATCCGCGGCGCCGAAATCGCCATGATCTTCCAGGAACCGATGACGTCGCTGAACCCGGTTTTCACGGTGGGCGAACAGATTGCCGAAGCAATCCGCCTGCACCAGGGAATGGACTTTGCCGCTGCCCGCGCTGAAGCGCTGCGCATGCTGGAGACGGTGCGCATCCCGGAAGCGCGGCGCATGCTCGAGCGCCATCCGCACCAGCTCTCCGGCGGCATGCGCCAGCGCGTCATGATCGCCATGGCGCTGTCCTGCAAACCGTCGCTGCTGATTGCCGATGAACCGACCACCGCGCTCGATGTGACGATACAGGCGCAGATCCTGCAGCTGATCCGCAGCTTGCAGGATGAAATGCAGATGGCGGTCATGTTCATCACCCACGACATGGGCGTGGTGGCGGAAATTGCCGACCGCGTGATTGTCATGCGCCATGGCGAGAAAGTGGAGGAAGGCGATGTGCACACCCTCTTCGCTGCGCCACAGCACCCTTACACACAGACCCTGCTGGCCGCAGTACCGCGCCTGGGCGCCATGGCGGGAACCGATCTGCCGCAACGCATCGGAATGCATGCAGTGCCGACGGCCGAAGCGCAGGCCGAGGCAAGGGTTGTGCAGTCCATCGCCGGCCGCGATGGCGCTGACTCCATCGCCGACCGCGATGGCATTGGCTCAATCGCCGGCAGCGATGGCACTGACTCCTTCGCCGGCAGCGATGGCACTGACTCCTTCGCCGGCAGCGATGGCATTGGCTCCATCGTCAGCAGCGAGGTCATCGACTCCATCGCTGCCACGGTACCAGATAACGGAAATCCGCTGCTCAAGGTCCGCAAGTTGACCACCCGCTTCGACTTGAAGAGCGGCTTGCTTGGCCGCGTCCGGCAGCGCGTGCATGCAGTCGAGCAGGTCAGCTTCGACCTGTATCGCGGCGAGACGCTGTCCATCGTCGGCGAGTCGGGCTGCGGCAAATCGACAACCGGCCGCTCGCTGCTGCGCCTGGTCGACATCCACAGCGGCAGCGTCGAATTCGGCGGCCGTGATTTGGCCAGACTGCCGAAGTCCGAGCTGCGTTCGCTGCGCCGCGAAATCCAGTTCATTTTCCAGGACCCATTCGCCTCGCTCGACCCGCGCCTGACTGTCGGCTATTCCATCATGGAGCCATTGCTGGTACATGGGCAGATCGAAGGGGCGCAGCAACGCGTGGCATACCTGCTCGAACGCGTTGGGCTGTTGCCCGAGCATGCACAACGTTATCCGCATGAATTTTCCGGCGGCCAGCGGCAGCGCATCTGCATTGCCCGCGCGCTGGCGCTGAACCCGAAGATCGTGATTGCCGATGAAGCCGTGTCGGCGCTCGATGTATCGATCCAGGCCCAGATCGTCAACCTGCTGCTGGACCTGCAGCAGGAACTGGGCATCTCGTTCATCTTCATTTCCCACGACATGGCAGTGGTCGAACGCATCAGCCACCGGGTGGCCGTCATGTACCTGGGCCAGATCGTCGAGATCGGTCCGCGCCGCGCCGTGTTTGAAAACCCGCAGCATCCCTATACCAGAAAACTCA
>JBPBPY010000341.1:0-2565 GCA_050954505.1 Janthinobacterium lividum | reverse complement strand
TGACTCACTTCTATGGACTGCTCAGTCCGTTGGGAGACGAGGGGCGGAAGTCTTCGGGTCAGATAATTGAGCGCACCTTGACGCCGGGATGGACTCGTGACAACGCAGAGGAATAGTGTTTGCCAGAAGAACCCAGAATGTGGATCGTCTTCATGTTGCCTAATGTACTTGTCCTGAACGTTCTCGAGAATGGCGATTGCTCTGTCGAAGTCCTCGCCAGTCTCTTCCTCAAGGGCTGGCAGCAGACTCAATGTTAGAGCTTTCAGAGTGGATCGTAGGTCTGATGTCCGTAGCCTGAGAATGTGCTGTTCGTACAGGTTGTATAGTCCGGGCCGAACCGAAAGTGATGCGAACGTGAGAACTGGTGCAAGCCCTGGAAGGTAGTCATGGAGGTGGTCAGATAGGTACTCGAGCTACTACGCGTCAACAAAAAGCTACATTGCGGTTGCCGCAACGCTTACCCGAAATGTTTGAAAGATATAGGCGTAGACTTCAAGGGCTTTTTGATGGACGCCAGAAGGCAGAGCTGGGTTGAGACACTGCGCGAGTTTGTATGCTACGGCATCCGTATGGGGCAGGACTGGTGCATCTTTGGGATGGCTTTGTATTGCCTTGGTACATTAGTTCGGCGTCATGCGTTGAAGTTGGAAGATAAATACCTTCAGGAGACGAGCCAGGAATGCGATGTAGTCAGCCCATTCCTGCGGTGCAGTCTCCCATGAGCCGATGGCTCTATCGATCAACGCGCCATAGCGTCGAAGACCTTTGTCCGCTCTGTATAGCTCTGCAGGCTGTCAGCCTGACTCACGAGCGATATATAAGTGTGACGCACATACCGTCCTCGACGGCTCGGCGCTCGGCGCGCGGGACTGGCGAGGACCGCCCTGAGCTGGCTGGCGATATGGACCGGCGCCGATTCATCGTCTCAAGTATCAAGAGGCGAGCTCTCGTGTCAAGGGTCCTGTTCGTGTGGAGCGGTTCAATCCTCTCATGTTGCGAGAACGTTGTGCAGTCGGAGTGTGATCATGACAGGTTGTCGATTGTCGTCAAGTTTGGGTTTTAGATTCGGGCTAGCGGGGTCTTGGCAATCACGACTTCACGTGCTCGCAGTCGCTTTGGTCTTTCCATGTTAATTTGAAGATTAAGATCATTTCACTGACAGAGCAAGCTGGGCGATCGTATGCTCCGCCATGCATCTACAAAATCATGTCCGGGAAGCAAAATGACGAGATGGGCGAACCGGGGCCCAACTCGCCACCCGGTACAGAGAGGAAGGCGGTAATTCCAAAGCATGACGAAGACCAGTCTGCCAATTTTGAGTCGCACCACATGGTGGAGGACTCGCAAGAATTACCACCTCCGCCTCTGCCTCCGCGGCCAAAGCTAGATGTCAATGATAAGCCACCGACTGCTCACGCAGGCTCTCTACGCATGTCGCAACGCATGTCTAGACCTCAATTGCTCTCCAAGCCGACAACCGCACTATCACTGGCGGATGTGCACACGCAAAGTCGTATAGACTCGGCAAGTCAGCAATCGTCTCCCATCAGCCGGAGCGTCTCGCGAAAGCAGAGCTTCACCCACTTTGGTCGCTTCCTAGGAACTAGCGAGAGCGGTGGAGACGACTCTGCAAGCTTAAAAAGCTACGCCCCGACTCTAGATGCTCGTCTCGATGGTGAGAGCATGCTCGGTGATGTAGCCGAGGATGACACCACTCCCGCCTGGCGGGCGTTGAGTGCCCAGATCGAGCGCGATAATCCTTTCGAGGCAGACACATTTGAAGACGACTTCGTCAGCTTGCAACTACAGAATGAGTTTGACGATCTTGATTCCATACGGAGGGATGGCTCGAACGAGGAGGACGTACTGGAGGTGTGGAAAGCAAAGCTGAAGCACTTCTTCATCCTCTCTGCTTCGGGCAAGCCCATTTACAGCCGGCACGGAGACGACCAAATAATCAGTCATTACATTGGCGTCGCTCAGACCGTCATCTCCTTCTACCAAGGCGCGAAGAATCCGTTGAAAGGCTTCACAGCAGGCGATGTACGCTTCGTAATGCTTTCGAAGGGCCCACTCAATCTAGTGGCTATCAGCAGACTAGGAGAGAGTGAAAGTCAGCTGCGAACGCAATTGGAGTCGTTGTACATGCAGATTCTATCGACTCTAACTTTGCCAAGCATGGAAAAGATGTTCTCCAATCGGCCGTCGACCGACCTCAGACGGCCTTTGCAGGGGACAGAGAAGTTGCTCGACGGTCTCGCTGATGGCTTCACGCGCGGTTCGCCATCAACGTTATTATCCGCGCTGGAATGTCTGAGGCTACGCAAAACGCACCGAACTGCTATCAATGACACACTACTGAAGGTCCGCTCGCCAAACCTCCTGTACGGCTTGATCGTGGCGGCGGGCCGCTTGGTCAGTGTAGTACGGCCTAGGAAGCACTCACTGCACCCCGGCGACCTCCACCTTATCTTCAACATGCTGTTTGAAGCCGGCAGCGTCAAAGCCGGAGGCGGCGAGAACTGGATCCCGTTGTGTCTGCCTGGTTTTAACAACACCGGATAC
>JBPBPY010000107.1:0-2570 GCA_050954505.1 Janthinobacterium lividum | reverse complement strand
GAAGCAGGACGGCCAGTGGCTCACGCAATCGAATCCGTTTTTTTCCGATCCCGCATGAAAAGAGTCCAGCCGGTGCAGCTGAGCCCACGACGACCGAGCCTTTGGTCGTGGATTTCAGAATGTGCCACATTCAGAACCTGCTGACACCTCTTCCAGACCAAATCGTAGATGGGACGAGACCAACGACGTCGCAGTCGGTCCAGAGAAGGAAAGTTTCACTATTCAATAAGGCATCCTCACTATGATCTCCGCCTACTTCCTCGAGCGATGGCCGGATAATGACGGAAAACAACCCGAGCTGCCGATCGACTTGAGCGCGGTACATCTAGACGTCTTCAAAGTCTTCCACGACTTCCTCGAGAGTTGCGGTCGCATCATCCTGGCCGATGCCGTATTCCACGTCCCATCTGGCGCTCACAATCCCGATGTGCTTGTTGTGAAGTGCTGGATCTTCGGACACAACTACAAGGCCCAAGCTTCCCAGAATGCTGTCGTCGAATTTTACGCTCATCACCTCCGCCCGTCTCCTGTCTGGCTCACCCGTCTAGAGGGAATCCCGCCTCCATACTTCATTCCACCGTTCGGACACTGCCAATGCCTCGTATGTTAAAGTGCGGTCATACGTGGTCGCAGTGTCTGGCGGGTATCCAACTACATCTTTTGCTTGCCGACCTGTGCACCATGGATGAAAACATCGACTATCAAACTATGTGGCCTGAGCAAGGTGACGACGCTGGACACTAGATGACAATCGATGTGTTCCAGGCTGAGGAGGACAAGGAGAGCCGAATCGAGTGGGAAGAAGTGGACGTTCCGTTGTACGACAACAGAGCCACTAGGTGCCTCGGATATCATGTACACTCTTAAGACGACAAGGTGGGTGCGGAGTGTGGTGATTGCTGAATGAAATTGGGTACAGGAGGCTTTAGGCAGCGCTGCTGCTGGCTCGAGATTAAAGCTCATTCCAGGGATCCGAATCTGGAGTGGATAGGTCAACGAACAACGTACTGTAGCTGAGAAGTAGTCAGAAGTTGCTCAAGTCGAGATGAATTGAAGCATGACATATGAAGTTTCCTGCGCATCGTGTTGTCGTGATGTCGAGGTGCTAGGTTTTGGGACGCCCCGCCAGATATCAGCAATTCCGGCAACGTAATGCTGTTTGTCCCTTTCGAATGGTGTGGGGATGCGATGTTATAGTTCGAACCGCTGGTCTTGATCGGACTTGAGTATGTGATAGAATATATGCTGTCATATATTCGCTGTAGGATTGTCTTCCCACGAAGAAAACGGAAGTTACCGCTTCGCCGCGTGAAGAGGTTTTCATCGCCCACGACCTAGATGCTCCCCGGGTCACACACTGGTCGGCTGTGATTCAAACTTATATGAGAAGGTAATCAAAGGCATACAGCTCCTCATGTTCCAATCTCAAGTAGATGCGCGCTGTGCTGGTGAAGTTCTTGCGTGTTCCAGATGAGAACAGCCAATCTTCCTCAGCTTTGAAAGTATCAGAAAATGCTGACTAAGCCACTGGAGTCACGACAGGGCGGGCCAGGTGAATGGATCCCAATTCGCAGCGCGCCCCTGAAAAAAATGTGCTAACAAACCCACTGTGCAGTTCCATCATACCTATCAAGTCATCAATACGTATGAGCCCGTATCAGCTCTGAGTTGGCTAAGCCCACTCTCTCATCAAATGATAGTACATCTTCTTTTTTGGACTTCTTCGCAACGGCTACTCTGTGTTTTTCCCAAAAGATGGGGCAAAATGAGGTATGCGTGCTATTCACGGATATGGCCTGCACAAAATCGAGTCGCTCAGGTAGACTCGGGCTTCGCAGCTCTTGGCGATCATATCCACCGTGCCAGGTATCGACAATGCATTCATCATTGTGGAAGACACTAGATCTGAGCCTCGAATTTTAAGAACGACCGCTTTTCGATCACTAAGCGAATGAGGCGTCCATAGCGTTTGCTTTTGCGCTTGAAAAGGAGAAAGACGGTGTGAAGCTCCGTTGGTGGTCGAGTGCCGTAGCAAAAAGCGTGACATCCTGCCGTACTTCAACATCTCCTGATAGCTATGACCACAAACTCCCAAATTCATCTCTGATGAGCTGCCGTGAATCCTGTAATAGCACAGAGACTCGATTTCCTCGCAATGGCAAAGTAATCGCGTATTCCAGGAAGTAATCAGTCAAGGATCGTAAATTTAATATGAATATCAAAATGCTGACTAATCAGCCAGAGAAGTCTGTGCAAGAGTCAGCGCTAACGGGCACTAACCAATTCGCTGTGCACTTTGCGAGAACCTAGGCTGACCAATCCGCATCTCAGATCCTCGGAACATATACGAGCCCGGATCAGGTCTTAGTTGGCTAGCCCGCTTTCGAAGAATTGATCGCAATTCTCTTTTTTTAATTTTGTGAAGGGGCCAGGGCAGCAGTGCTCTGTGCGAAACTTGTTTTTTGCCAAGGATTCGAAGCAAGTGACATTGCATGTGGGGCCAGCAGCAGATTGTATGGAACCCCTGTCACTCCCGTAGCGATACCAGACAGACTCGGCTCGAATCCAGC
>JBPBPY010000455.1:0-2587 GCA_050954505.1 Janthinobacterium lividum | reverse complement strand
CCAGGGTGCCGTCGAGCAGCAGGCCCACCGGGTAGTTGGCCACCACCGAGTTAAACACGCTCAGGGCCGAGTTGCGGCGAATGTGCATGGCCCGCTTGTAGTTGGCATTGAGCGAGCCGGGCGCGATGAAGGCGCTCATGTTGGAGAACACGGCCGAGGTTTGCGGCGCGTTGGTGGTGCCATTGGCGTCGTTGTCGCTCTCGAAGGCATTGGAGCCCGACTGGTCGGCCACGTTGGGGTCGCGCAGGCTCACGCCAAACTGCACCTTACCGTGGTAGCCGTTGTCGGTGTCAAACTCGTCGTCGATGCCCCGGAAGGCAATCAGGTACTTGGCATTTACCGCGCCCCCAAACCACTCGTAGGAGTCATCGCCCGAGTACGATACCTGGATGTGGTCGAGGGTGGTGCCCGAGCCTACGCCGCCCAGCGTGAGGCCGTTGATTTCGTTGTCGGTGCTGAAGGCTACGCCCGGAAACTCGATGCGCACATACTGCATGGTGCCGGAGTTGTCGGCATCGTCGGTGCCGCCGAAGGTGCCATCGGCCACGGGCAGGCCGCCCTCGATGCTGGGCAGCGGCGCGGTGGCGGTGGCCGGAATGTTCTGGGTGGCCTTGCCCAGCAAAATGACCCCGCCCCAGTCGCCACGGGCCCGCGCGCCGGCCGGCTGGTTGGAGGTAAACACGATGGGGTTGGCGGCCGTGCCCCGGGCGTCGATTTTGCCGCCCTGCTTGATGGTAAGCGTGCCCTTCGAGGCCTGGTCGCCCTTGATGATGGTGCCGGGCTGAATGGTGAGCGTCACGCCGCTTTCCACAAACACGAAGCCTTGCAGCAGGTAGATGTTGTTGCTGGTCCAGGTCGTATTAGTCGTGATGCGACCCGAAACGGTGATGGGCGTCGGGGCAGCCGGGCACACCGTTTGGGCGAGCGCGGTGGGTGCCGAGCCGGCAAGCGCAGCAGCAGCTAACAAGGCGGGGAGTACGAGCTTTTTCATAAGAAATGAGCGTTTGGTGAACGGTGAGCAAAGGTCTGCCGAAGACCTCAGCCGCCGTGCGTGCCTGGGTTTACGATTTGATTACCAATAAAATAACTAGTTAACGCGCGCATAATGCGCCGCCCACTCCCTACAGCTTAAATGTGAGGCCGATGGTGGAGTACTGCCCCCGGCGGTAGCGGGCAAATACGCCCGTATCGCTGCTGCTCACGCCGCCGCTCCGGTCGGAGTCGTAGTACTGGCGGCTGAACTGGTTGAGCAAATCCTGCACGCCCAGGCGCAGGTCGAGGTGCGGGCCGAGGCCCTTGGTCACGGCCAGGTCGATGACGTGGCGGGGCAGGTCGAAGATGGAGAAGTTCTGGGTGTTGCTGGTGGCAAACAGGATGCGCTGCCCAATGACATTGTACTGGGCCGACACCTGCCAGCGGCGGTCGTCATCCTGGTAAAAAACGGCGGCATTCACCACGTAGGGCGACTGGCCTTGCAGCGGCCGGTCGTTGTCCGCCGTCTTGGCGAAGTCCTCGTTCAGCGTCACGCGGCTCTTGATAACCGAGGCGTTCAGCACGAAGGAAACGTGCTGCAAAAACGCGTTTTCGGTGAGGCCCACCAAGCCTTTGCGGGCTTCCACTTCCACGCCCACGTCGTAGGCCCGGGCGGCGTTCTGGTAGGAGAGCTGGAGGCGCGAGCCGGTCGAGGAGTTGGTTATCTGCTCGATGGCATCGGTAAAGTGCTTGTAGAACACGCCCACCGACAGCAGCTCCGAGCGCGAGGGGTAGAACTCGTAGCGCAGGTCGCCGCTGTAGATTTTGGCCGTGCGCAGGTTCGGGTTGCCCTTGATGTCGGCGTCGAGCGTGAAGTCGTAGTAGTTGTACTGCGCGATTTCGCGAAACTCGGGCCGGTTCACCGTTTGGCCGCCCGCCAGGCGCAGCAGGCTGCGGTCGTTGAAGTTATAGGTGGCATTGAGCGAGGGCAGCACGAACAAGCGCTTTTCCTCGTAGGGGTCCACGCTGGCGAGGCCCGAGCGCAGAAACTTGCGGTTGTACTCCAGGCGCACGCCGCCCGAGATGTTGAGCTTGTCGGAGATGGGCGCCACGGCGCTCAGGTAGGCCGCCCCGAGCGTGTTGCTGGCGCGGTAGCTGTCTTCGTCGTTGGTGCCTTCGCGCAGCACGAAGCCGGTTTTGGGGTCCAGGTTCTGGGGCTGAAAAATCTGGTCGATGGGCAGCGTTAGCAGGTCCTGCCGGAAGTCGTCGCCGGTCGAGGGCACGTAGGAAAAGTAGCGGCTATTGTAATTACGCTCCTTGTACTCGGTGTAAAAGCCGGCGCGCAGCTTGTACTGGTTGGCGCGCGTCGAGTCGCGGCCCGCCAGGCGCTTTTCCAGCTGGCCGCTGGCCATGTAGGTATTCTCCTTGAGGCGCGAGAAGTAGGTCGAGTTGTCCGACTGCGAGCCCACCTGGCTCACTTCTACCCGAAACGGGCCGGCGGGCTGGCCGGTATCGGGCACGTCGCGCCCGGTGCGGAAGCGCCGGTAGTCGGGCTCATCCCGAAACACGTAGTTGTAGCCCGTGGCCCAGGTGATGGTGGTGTTTTTGCGGGCGC
>JBPBPY010000325.1:0-2591 GCA_050954505.1 Janthinobacterium lividum | reverse complement strand
ATCATCCAAGGTCCGGCTTGTACGTTGACACCCAGATATCTGTCGGACATGCTAATGCGGATGCGATCATGATTCCAAGAACCTTCTTGAAGACGAAATATAAGCAATAATGGAGGACCTGATCGAGGGACGAAGGACTACAGTCCTGCACTTCGAGCTGAGCCGCTAGCTTCAAATTAGCTTAGCTTGGCTTAGCGCGTCTACGTGCCCCTGAGAAAGACGAGCTTGATCATGACCAAAAACCTTGAGTCGTATTCGCGATAGAACAATTTCGGAAGACGAGCTTGATCGTGAACAAAGACTTGATTTCATGTTTTCCGGACGGATTTGGAGCTGTTGAAGGCTCGAAAGAGCTATAGCAGTCATAAGCTGAAGCGTACCGTCTCTTTACATGCCTAAGAGACCTATGCATCAAGAATATTATCTGGCATCTCAACAGCTTGTCACCAATTCCTCACGACAAGTAGCAATGGCAAGCATGGAGGGCAAGATCGTTCCTATTGTGAGTATTCGTGCACCGGATCACTGGGACTACCTATCGCTGTACTGCGCTTGTGCCATAATCAGAGCCGTTAATCATTTCTTTACTACAAACAATTCTGCTTCAGTGACAAGCTCATCCGATGCTGGCAACACCAGCTTGTGCAGTGCAAAAAGAAACTCATCCGTGTTGAAACGACGCTGTGACTCAGCTATGCTATCGATAGGCTAGATACGGAGCGCTCCCAACCCAATCTTGCATTCTAAGTGTCTCACTCAGACAGGCGCCGCCTGCGGCATAGGCCTTTCGCCGCCGAAATCCTCTACTCCCGCGGCGAGACCCTTTGCCTCGCCGACCTCAACACCGCCAATCTCGATACCGCTGTCGAAGACATCTCCAAGTCAAACTCCACCAAAAGCGCAAAGGTCAGCACAACCGCAGTCGACGCCTCCGACTCCGCAGCAGTCAATGTCTGGATTGACGCCATCATCACAGAATATGAGAGGCTGGACTGCGCGGCCAACATTGCCGGCATCCGCGACCCGTTCAGACCGCTGCGGGAGAAGAGCGATGAGGAGTGGGATCGCGTCATGAACGTGAACGCGAAGGGCGTGTTCT
The DNA here is from genome assembly GCA_050954505.1 of Janthinobacterium lividum. Taxonomy (GTDB): domain Bacteria; phylum Pseudomonadota; class Gammaproteobacteria; order Burkholderiales; family Burkholderiaceae_D; genus JAQGMO01. The sequence goes on along the minus strand of JBPBPY010000325.1, from coordinate 1,492 downwards.
ACTGTATGAGAAAGGAATGCAACGTAATGAAAGAGGGGCCCAGTATCGTCAATGCGTGTAGCATGGCAGGTTTGCAGGGGACGCCAGGCATTGGATGCTATGCCGCCAGTAAGCATGCGGCTGCCGGACTGACGAAGACGGCGGCGGGAGAGGAGGGTCCGCGGGGAATTAGGAACAACGGTGCGGGGGTTTTCCGGATTGCTTTGTGCTATGGAAGTCGTCTTGTCTCCCTTCTTCACTGCAAGTCTGGTTGTGTTTCGAACACTGACATCTGGACAGCTGTTGCACTGGGCGTCATACGCACTCAAATGACCGCGTGTCTTCACTCCGCTGATGACAAAGGAGGCGCAAGTGGTGGTGATACAGAGCTCTTGCAGTCTTTCCTTGTCCGAAATGCTATTAAGCGCATGGAAGAGCCTGAGGAAGTGTCTAGAGTCATTGCGTTCTTGTTGAATGATGATGCTAGCTTCCAGACTGGCACTCTTGTGCCTGTTGATGGTGGATATGGGTGCTGAGCTGAAAGTAAACGGCTGTGTTTCTTTCATGAAAGTGATCACAGAGCTGAGAAAACGCATTGCAATACAAAACGATCTTTGTCTAAACCATGGATTAGGCCGTGGGTTTCCAGACAGTCCGGTCTAGTGTTAGTGCTTCTTACAGCAAATGACTTTACGGTACGAGGCACAGCCCAAAGTCATCTAGGTATCAACCCTTCTTGACGGACGCCATAGCTGCGGATTGCTCGCATTCTCCTGCTCCATCAGTCATCGACGAGACATTTAAGCAGTCAAAATGCATTCTCGGCCCGCCACTGAATGTTGCATCTTAGTCGTGAAGAACCTATTTAGAGGCTGTTATCGAGCTTGCCGCAGTGTCCTGTTCAGGTGGCACTGCTTTAGGCTTCGGATGCTCGTAGTAAATTGCGCACAGTGTGTTCTGTGGCAACATATGCGTTGCCTGTGCCAATTAGCCACGTGCAAAAATTAAGAATCGAGCATTTCACGAGTAAATTCTGTAGGCCTCCGAATAATGCTAACGTCTATCCCTGCGTGGCGGGACACCCTGCGTAACGGAACAGATCTATACTTCAAGCTTTTTAACTCTTTCCGCCGCAGATCTACGACGTTTCGATTTACATTATTCTCTTCTCTATCCATTCCTCTACCGCATGCTTAGTCTGCATTAGATATTAACGCGGTAAGGGTAATAGCAATAAACGTCGTTTCGCCATCGTTGATCGTAACTATACAGAACGACTCTGGCTTAAGAAAACCCTAAACACTTTTAAAGTTATTCGAATACCTTCAATAGTGATCCTACGTGTGAATAAGTGCGTCCTAAATACTGGAAGTATTTCAATGCCTGGAAGATGCATTCCGAGAGTTTCGCTGGTCTGGAGGAGACCCTGTTGGATTATGAGGCTTTCGAGCACACTGTGACGATCTGCTCTCTCCTAAGAGTCAGACAGAGGCATACCCATAGACGATGTATA
>JBPBPY010000324.1:0-2592 GCA_050954505.1 Janthinobacterium lividum | reverse complement strand
GCGAGTCGCTGCTGATTCGGGCGGGCGCCCGGGTGCGCTACGCCAATCCGTTTGAGGAGGAGTGCGAATACTGGTCGGTGTGCGTGCCCGCCTTCAGCCCCGACACGGTGCACCGCGAAGCGTAGCGCCGACGTATGGAGCCCTTGCCTAAGCCCTTCCCTGCCACCAGGGAAGGGCTTTTTGGTGGCACTTACTGGCTGCCAGTGTTGTTGAGATGGCCTATTTAACGGGCAAAAAAGTTCCGAAAATAATTATTTTTATTCTCCTGAAAAGCTAAATCCGCCGGCTAGCAGCCCGCCGTAGGTGGCCTACTTCCACCCTCCTACCGGCTGATGAAACTACTTGAGCAAGAAGATGAGAGCCAGCTCGTTCAACGCCTCTATGCCCGCGACGAAACGGCAATGACCTTCTTTTATCAAAACTATAAGGCGGCCTTGTACCACACCATCTGGCGCATTGTGCGGCAAGACGAGCTGGCCGAAGACATCCTGCAAGAGTGCATGATGAAGTTCTGGCTCGCCTTCCCCACGTATAATCCTGGCAAGGGGCGGCTTTTTACCTGGGCCCTCCAAATCGGCCACAACCTGGCCATTGACCGCCTGCGCAAACAGCGCCGCCAAACCCAGCGCACCATCACGCTATCGGAGGAGCTGCACGAGGCCCTGGTGGCGCCGGTCACCTTTCGGCCCGAGCACATTGGCGTGCGCGACTGGCTGAACCTGCTAGTCCCACCCGACCGCCAGCTGCTGGAACTACTTTACCTGCAAGGCTATACGCAGGCCGAAACGGCCGAGGAGCTCAACCTGCCCCTGGGCACTATCAAAACGCGGGCCCGCCGCATTATCCGCTCCCTGACGCGAGTCATTGCGCAGTAGCCGGGTGGCCGCCGGGCAGCTTCGACCCAGCGGTGGGCGGCAACTAGCGCCATCGCCAGGGGCCTGATGCAAAGGCCGTTGGCAGCGAGTGCAATGCGGCCGGCAAGTTTTTTCCGTAATTGGACGAAAAACAGGTAGCAGGTTCAGCTTATAGTCCCTAATTTTAGGACATGAACTACCTCCTTCCCACCCTTCAACCTTTGCCGGTTTCGGCCCTTGCCACCGAGCAAAGCCGCCAGCGCTTAGTAACGGCCATTATTTCTTGCACTACGGGGATGGCTTTTCGCACCGAACCCCATCAGCAACAGCTGCTTGACCGGTACGCCCGGGGCCGCATGACGATTGACGAAGTTGTCTATTCCCTAGAAGCAGCCGCCCGCTTTAGAAGCACTGCCAGCTAAAAAAGTGCCCGCGCTGCTGCGCCACTCCCCCGCATCTCGCCCGTAGGAGCCGGTTGATTCCGCTCATTTTCGACGCCCCGCCCGGAAGCCGCTTGTCGGCCCTTTCCGGGCGGGGCGTTGTGCTGTAGTACCTGGCTCAACCAACAGCTTGCGCTGGCTGCGCAACAATCTGCCCACCAACTAAACAGCTATCTGTTTGCCAATCAACTGCACACTTAAAATACTTTCCAGCTTTTCAAAAAATAACCCCAACAGCAGAACAACTTCTAATACAATCCATTCTTGACATTGTACATTTGTCATTAAATGGAACCCACTCACCAACCGTCTGCTGATTTTATGAACCGGGCGGCCAGCCAGACCTGGCAAGAGCAGCTGCGGATGAGTGTGCGCCAGCTGCTGAGCCTGGGAGCCGACCCCTCGCTTGAGCGGGAACTTGATATTTTATTGCAAGCAACTGAACAACAGTTGCTTGATTACCTATTGGCAGGCACTCCGCCTACTCCCCTGGCCCGCCAGCGAGCCCAACACTTTCTCGACATGGCGCAGCACCAGCTGCTGGGCTCTACCCTGGATGTGCAGCAACTGCTGGCTGAGCTGGCCACCGCCCGCACCCAGGAGCCGCCCAGCGCGCTGCCATCCTAGCCATTTTATGGCGCTCGCCCGCGGCCTCCGCGCCAGGCTGCGGGGGCCTGAGCAGACGGGGCGGCGTAGGGTAATTACCTCAGCCACAGCGCCCCAGGCAGCGCCAGCTGGCGTTAGCGCCCGCAGGCAGGTTCTGCTTGGTGAGCCACGGCATAACGGCATCATCCAGCCACGAGGCATGCTAAAATCAACCGGCGGGTAGCAATGCAGCAGGCTGTAGTAGCTAGCGCGTTTGGCCGTCGGCATCTTCGATTTTATATTCAGCTGCCGGGCGTAAAAATTAACGCAAGCGGCCAGTATATTTGCTTACCCTGTGCTCGTAATCAGAAGCTTATGGATGATGCTACTGTTGAGCGTAGACTGGCGCTGATTCGCTTTTATCTACCGTATGTGCTCGCCGCCGATGGTAGTGAGCCGGAGCACTGGACGCAGGCAAAATTCCTCTTCTACTTATCAGACAATATCTTGCAGCAGTATTATTACTGGCACTGCCGCGAAGGTACCGGGGCAGTGTTGAAGGAGGTGACTGCGGCCATTCTGTATATGGAGCCGATGCGCCTGCGCCTGCCGCACCTGCACCTGGAAGACCTATCGCACCCCAGCTACCTCGGCGACTGGCATCGCCTGAGGGCCCGGGTGCAGTACACTACGCCCCTGGTGGCGCGCCTGCT
>JBPBPY010000317.1:0-2610 GCA_050954505.1 Janthinobacterium lividum | reverse complement strand
AACCGGCCTGCATTGCACGTCACCTGCAACCGCCCCACCCCTTTTGTCTGCCTGATGGCCACTCCATGAACAATCCGGATCCGACCCACGACATGCTTGATCCTTTGGCCAATTCTGCGCCAGCCATTGTAGATCCTCACGATGATCCGACGGCCGGGCAGGCAGCAGAAAAGCTGTCCAGCATGCTGGACATCGCCCGGCTCACGCGCGTGACCTTGCTCTATACCACCGCTGCGGAGGCGACCGGTGGGGCGTTGCCGTCATCCATACCGCGATACCAGGACGCATTGCGTGCCGCTGCAAGCCGCTCGCAAGCCGGTGAAAGCATCGTCATTCTTGACCAATGGGTTGACCAGCCCTTGTCGCTGTTGCTTGAACGGGCGCACAGCGCGCTGGGGCTGGATGGTGCGCCAGATGGCGCCGGCGCGTTCGGCAATCCTGGCACAGCTGGATCGCTCAGCCAGATCCTGGCAGCCTGGCAACGGCAATCCGGGCGCCATCTGTTTTTCATATTTGACCGCTTCGACGTATTCCTGGCTCGCCCCTTCGACGATGCCGATGTCCGGGCGTTCGATCTGGCGTTCGCCGAACTGGCTGGTGCAGATGAGCCGGAGGTCAATTTCCTGTTGATCATGGATGAACGCGAGCGCGCGGAGTTGAGCCGTTATGCCCACCGCATCGAAGGCGTCGGCGATGATTTCCTGCGCATGCCGGAGTTTGGCGCTCTGGGCAAGCCCACCCCGGCGCCAGCCGGCATGCTGGACACGGCACCCACCATGCCCCACAGCGCCGCGGAAACCATTGCACCGCCTCGCGAGCTTGAGACCATGCAGCCGTTTCCAGTCCTGCATGCGGATGAGGAAGTCGAGACCGTGCCGGCAAGCCGACAGCACCGCAATTTTTCAGCGCTGCTGGAGACCCTGGCCGATCCGTCCGTGCCGGAACGCTTGCCTGATGCAATCCCGGCGCCGGTTCCAGCGCCGCTGCCGGCGCTGATACCAACCCGAACGCCTGCGCCTGCGCCTGCACCCGCACAAACGCCAACCCTGTTGGAAACGCCATCGCCTGCGCCACCATCCACGCCCACGCCCACCCCCACACCCACTCCGTCAAACATCCAAGACAAGACAAACACGCCAGACGCGCGATCAATTACGCCGTTGTCAGTGCGCCAGGACGCAGATGGCGCCTTGATGGAAATCAGTACTGCAGCACAGCCGCTCGAAGGCGCCCATGCTGAAATGCCGCTGTATGCCGCTGCAGTCAAGGTCGCGCCCGTCGCACCTGCACGCCGTTTTGGCGTCAACCTGCTGCTGGTCGTGTTGATCGTGGCAACGCTGGCATCGGCCCCCTATTTCTATGCCAGGCGCAGCGCCAGTGGTGTTCCCGGATCCGGGGTGAACGGCGAGACGGCGACAACGGATGCCGCTGCCATCCAGCTCGGTGCCACCGACTCGTTTTCGGCAAGTCAGAAAACCGCACGCAAGGCCGCGCATCCAAAGCCTGCGCAGGGGCCGGCAAGCGCTGCGTCCCAGCATGCCGATACCACTGCGGCGCTCGCTGCCGGTGCAGCGGCCAGGCCTGGCGCTGCAGCAGCGTCGACCAGTGTGCCTGCCGACACCGCCATGCCCGCTGCAGCCTCGCCGCCGGCCCAGGCTTCGGTTGCCCCCACTGCTGCGGTCGCGGCACCACCAGCCATGGCGCCGGCGCAAGCATCTGCCCCTTCCGGCAATGGCGGCGACGCTGCTGCCAAACCGGCCATCGACCCGGTTGCAGCGCTGCTGCCACAGAGTTCGCGCGAGTCGCTGGCGCGCGAACGCAATGCCGCCGCCTCGCCTGCGGCAGCGCCCGCGCTGTCCCAGCCTGCTCGTGCGACATTGATCGTGCGTGCTGCCAGTCCCGCCCTGCGCGCCCGCGTGCAGGCGTCCAGTGCCACGCTGGCCGAGCAGGGTCTGGCGTTGGGTGAAGTCGGCAGCCTGCGCCGCAACTCGAGTGTCTCCGAACTGCGCTATTTCCATGCTGCCGACAAGGTGGCGGCTACCCGTGCCTACAAGGTCCTGCGCCAGGCCGGCATTCCGGTGCGCCGGGTCATACGTGCGCGCACCGGTGCCGATGCGGCCAGCGCCGGGCAGCTCGAGCTATGGGTCGGCAATGCCCGCAGGGCCTATCCCGCTGCCGCTGCCGCTGCCGGCGGCCAGCCGCTGCCAGGTGAGCGAGCCGAAGATCGCGACGGCTTCAGCAACTAGCCGCAGACTTTATCCGAGCTTGCGGTTTTGCTGGTTCTGGTACACCTGCAGGTGGCAGTAGGCCGTGGTCAACAGCGGCGCTTCGACGTCATGGGCGGCGGCGCGCTTGATCATGTCGCCAATGATGGCATCGGCTTCGATGCGTGGCGCATCGATGGCCATGTCGCGCGCCATTGAAGCAACCCAGTTGGAGTCCAGGTCCAGCAGGCGGCTGCGCATGATCTGGGTCGCCGCGTCGGGCAAGGAAAAGCCCGAGCGCAGCGCCCCGCCACTGCATTCACGCATGGCCTGTTCCATGAGCATCCTGCCGCTGGAGGTGGCGAGAATATCGCCAATGCTGCCGCGCATGAGTGCCGTCATCATG
>JBPBPY010000386.1:0-2615 GCA_050954505.1 Janthinobacterium lividum | reverse complement strand
CAAACCCAGCTGGCGGCAGCGTTCGTAGACACGGGCAAACTTTTCCGGTGGATGGCCGCGTTCGGACGAGTCCAGGCCGATGCCGATGAAATGCCGGCGAAACGGCATTGCCTGTTCCAGCGTTGCAAACGCCTCTTCTTCACTGAGGTGACGCAGGAAACACAGGATCAGCGCAGCACTGATGCCCCAGTTTTTCCTGCCCTGTTCCAGCGCCCGCGTCATGCCGGACATCATTGTCTCGAAACCGACGCCGCGTGCAGTGTGGGTTTGTGGATCGAAGAAGATTTCCGCATGGCGCACATTGTCCGCCGCAGCGCGCTCCAGATAGGCCAGCGTCATGTCGTGGAAATCTTCTTCCTTGAGCAGCACGCTGGCGCCAGCGTAGTAGATGTCGAGGAAGGATTGCAGGTCGGTGAAGGCATAGGCCTGACGCAGTGCCTCGACCGAGGGATAGGCCAGGCGCACGCCATTACGCTTTGCCAGGGCAAAGATCAGTTCCGGCTCCAGCGAGCCTTCGATATGAATATGCAGTTCCGCCTTGGGCATGCGCCGCACGATCTCGTCGAGGGTCATGCCCGGGCCGGTGTCCAGGCTTGTCGCTGTGACAATGCTGGTTTCCGCAGGTGCCCCGTTCGTGGCGGCGCGGCTCAATTCAGGCTCCCTTGTTTGCCCAGCGCATACTTGCCGGCGCCCAGGAGCGCCACTGCAATCGCGCCAAACAGGTACATGCCCTGAAGTTCCAGTGCCCAGCCACCCTGCTTGTTCAGGCTCAGGAGCTGGGAATGGTGCACCAGCACAAATGCCACCACCATGTTGACAGCGATAACCAGGCCGCCAAGACGCGCCAGCACACCCAGCAATACCATCAGCGGTGCAACGATTTCACCCACATATACCAGGTAGCCCAAGGCGGCAGGCAAGCCGGCATTGGCAACCATGCCGGTGATCTGCTCGGCACCATGCGTGATTTTCCAGAAACCGTGCAAAAGGATCATCAGCGCCAGCGCAACGCGCAGCACGAGTTTTCCGAGGTTGTCGGCATGGTTCATTGTTTTTCCTTTTTTCATGGCGTGGGCGGGCTGATGGCAGGCAGCTCGCAAAGCTGCCGGGACTGCTTCGAATTGCTCCATCATGCCAAAAAGCTGTCAAATCAGCCACTTGGCTTTTTTACAGCAGGGTTATCCACAGGATTATCCACTTTATATGGGGATAACCTTGGCAGTCAAGACGCGCTTGGTCACTGCGTGCCAATGTAGTTGAGGCACAATTTCAATTTCAATGTAAAAACAAATGAATGCCAACCGTGCTGCACACCGCGATGAGCCCAAACGACAGCATGGCAATCGACTCCTGCAAGGTGCGCCAGCGCTTGCGCCGGGCTCGCAGCCAGGGAGAGGTTTGATATCGAGGAAAGGGACATTGATGTTGCGGAGCAGGAATCGGGTACGGAGAGGCCATGTCGCGTCCTATCTTGTCTCGAGGGGAATGTCGATCATAAGTTGGCAACATGGCCAACCAAACCTTTGTTAGCGTTGCTAAACAGTGTTTGAGCCAGGCGACCGGATTGGCTTGCGACATTGGATTGTTCCAGTGTATTGATGCAGCACGGTATCCCGGCCAGCTTTCGCTTGACGCCACAAAGCCGGGCCAATTACACTGCGCCGCAGCGTGGTTGCCCTGCGTCCCTGCTTGCGTTGCTTCATGCGTTGCTTTCTGCGTTTTTTCATGCGTTGCTTCCTGCAGTGCCGAGTGCATGGATCTCTGCATTGTTGCGTGTTGTTATGCGGACAGGCGCCATGGGGTCCATAGCTTACATGGCTGAAAAACCGCTCCCGTGCCAATCCAATGCCCGCGTGCCTGACAACGGCATTGCCGGCCACCCGCTGCCCAGAATTCCACTCCCTACGCGCCAGAGAAAGCTGCCATGTTCGAGCACATCAATCCCTTTCGTGCCGCCCGAGGTCGCTTCCCGCTGGCCGCCCGGCTCAATCGCTGGGACTGGATCCTGCTGCCCATCGTGCTGGCCGTGCTGGCTGCCGTCGCCTTCGGCGCCATGCAGATGACCCGGCCCTTCGTGGTTGGCCAGGCCACGCCGATTTCACTCGATCCAGCCAACCTGCCCTACTATCTGTTGCGCACCATCCTGCGCATGTTCATGGCGCTCGGCTGCGCCCTGCTGTTCAGCTTCGTGTTTGCCGCCATTGCCGCCAAATACCAGGCCGCAGCCAAGCTGATGATTCCGTTGCTCGACATCCTGCAGTCGGTACCGATCCTGGGTTTCCAGGCGATTGCCATTGCGCCGTTCATCCTGCTGTTTCCCGGCAACCTTGCGGGCGTCGAATGCGCGGCAATTTTCGCCATCTTCACTTCCCAGGCCTGGAACATGGCGTTTTCACTGTACCAGTCCATGCGTACGGTGCCGCCGGAGCTGAGCGAGGCAGCGCGCGTGTTCCGGCTGTCCGGCTGGCAGCGTTTCTGGCGCCTGGAACTGCCCTTTGCCATGCCCGGCCTGCTGTGGAACATGATGATGTCGATGTCGGGCGGCTGGTTTTTCCTGGTCGCCGCCGAAGCCATCTCGGTGGGTGGACAGGATATCAAGCTGCCTGGCATCGGTG
>JBPBPY010000071.1:0-2630 GCA_050954505.1 Janthinobacterium lividum | reverse complement strand
TGGCACGCCGCCCATGGAATGCTTGTCGACCACGATCGGTTCATGCCATTCAATGGGCGAGGAAAAGCTGGAGCGCACGCGCGCCAATGCCAGCACCTCGGCGTCGCTCAAGCGGTTGACGGCCACACTGAGGAAAGCGGCCATGATGCCGGGCTCGTAGCGGCCCTCGATGAAGTCGCCCAGCAGCAGCCGGAATTGCGCCTCGTCGAGTTCACCGCCATCGAGCTTGCGCGCCAGGGCGCGCCGGCTGTCTTCCGAAGGCAAACCGGTTCTGAGGTCCATGCGCGATCCCGGGTTCCAGATCTCGGTGGCTGCCGGCGGCTCAGGCTTCGTCGATGCCAATATCGACGCAGGCAGCTGCCTGATTGATCTTGCTGGTGGAGATGTAGTCGACGCCGGTCATGGCAATCGCAGCAATGCTTTGCAGGTTGATGCCGCCCGACGCTTCCAGCCGCGTGCGTCCAGCGACCAGTTCCACCGCCTGCTTCATGTTCTCGATATCCATGTTGTCGAGCATGATCACATCGACGCCGGCCGTCAATGCATCCTGCACCTGCTCGAGCCGGTCGCATTCGACTTCCAGCTTGGTCAGCACCGGCAATTGCCGGCGCGCGCGCTCGACTGCCTTGCTGATGCTGCCGCAGACAGCAATATGGTTATCCTTGATCATCACGCCATTGTCCAGACCGAGCCGATGATTCAAACCACCGCCGCAGGTCACCGCGTGTTTTTCCAGCATGCGCAATCCGGGGGTGGTCTTGCGGGTATCGATCAGGCGCGCCTTGCTGCCGGCAATCGCCGCCACATATTTGGCGGTTTCATTGGCAATGCCGGAGAGGCGCTGGACAATGTTGAGCACCGTGCGCTCGGTCGTGAGCACGCTGCGTGCATTGCCGCTGACTTCCAGCAGCACCGCACCCGCCTCGACCAGCTGGCCATCCTTGACGCGCACCACCACATCGAGCGTGGCATCGTAGCGCTTGAAGATGCGCGCCGCGACATCGATGCCGGCAACGATCAGCCGCTCGCGCGCATTCATCACGAACGCGCCGGTTTCATGGGCTTCGATCATGACCTGCGCAGTCAGGTCACAGTAGCCGATATCTTCAGCCAGCCAAAGATCGATCAGGCGATCGGTCTGGAATGTGTCGTACATGGGTGCTGTCTCTCCGGGCGTTGACTGGCTGGCAGGACGGCATCGCCTGCCAGGATTGGTAGCGCAGTTTATCCCAAAAAGACGGTTTCCGAATCAAGCCGCCCGGTGGGCGTCGAAGAATTGCTCATCCTCGGTCGATCCATGCAGCGCCGTGGTGGACGACTGCCCCTGGTGGATGGCCTGGGTGACGGCATCGAAATAGCCGGTGCCCACTTCGCGCTGATGCTTGACTGCCGTGAAGCCCTTTTCCGCGGCGGCAAACTCGGCTTCCTGCAGTTCGACAAATGCGCTCATCTGCTTGCTGGCATAGCCGTGCGCCAGGTTGAACATCGAGTAATTGAGCGAATGGAAGCCGGCCAGCGTGATGAACTGGAACTTGTAGCCCATGGCGCCGAGCGCATCCTGAAAACGCGCAATGGTGGCGTCGTCGAGATTTTTTTTCCAGTTGAATGAAGGCGAGCAGTTATAGGCCAGCATCTTGCCGGGGAATTTCGCATGCACTGCCTCGGCAAAGGCTTGCGCAAAAGCCAGGTCGGGTTTGCCGGTTTCACACCAGACCAGGTCGACGTATGGACAATATGCCAGCGCGCGGGCAACCGCCTGGTCAAGTCCTGGACGGGTTTTATAGAAACCCTCGACCGTACGCTCGCCCGTGCAGAATGCCTGGTCGATTGGATCGATATCGGAAGTCAGCAAGTCGGCGGCTTCGGCATCGGTGCGGGCAATCACCAGTGTGGCCGTTCCCATCACATCGGAGGCCAGCCGGGCGGCATTGAGTTTTTCGATCTGTTCGCGGCTGGGCACCAGGACCTTGCCGCCCATGTGGCCGCATTTTTTTACCGCTGCGAGCTGATCTTCGAAATGCACGCCAGAGGCGCCGGCGTCGATCATCGACTTCATCAATTCATAGGCATTGAGCACGCCGCCAAAACCGGCTTCGGCGTCGGCCACGATGGGCGCGAAATAATCGATGTCGTCGCGCCCTTCCGACCACTGGATCTGGTCGGCGCGGGTGAAGGTATTGTTGATCCGTTTGACCACCAGCGGCACCGAGTTGACCGGATACAGGGACTGGTCCGGGTACATTTCGCCAGCCGAATTGGCGTCCCCTGCCACCTGCCAGCCTGACAGATAGATGGCCTTCAGGCCGGCCTTGACCTGCTGCATGGCCTGGTTGCCCGTCAAGGCGCCCAGCGAGTTGACATACGCTTCGGTATTGAGCAGATGCCAGAGCTTTTCCGCGCCGCGTTTGGCCAGCGTGTGCTCGACCTGCAGAGAACCGCGCAAACGCACCACATCTTCGGCACTGTAGTTGCGCCGTATGCCCTGCCAGCGGGGGTTTTCCGCCCACTCCTTCTTCAGTGCGGTGATTTGCTGTGCGCGGCTTTGGACGGGCTGGCGGCCAGCATGAATCTGGTTGCCTGGTTGATTGAAACTCATGGTCTGCTCCTCATCGGGTGGGTGGAATCGTTTC
>JBPBPY010000063.1:0-2640 GCA_050954505.1 Janthinobacterium lividum | reverse complement strand
AGGCGGCGTCACGCTGCCCGCGCGCAGCGGCAACCTGGTCTGCGGTCGGAATGGCGCCGGCAGCGAGCATGCGGTGGCGCTGGCCTTCGTCGATACCGCGTTGGGCATCGATGGCGGCAATTCGCTTGTCGAGTTCGGCGACCCGCGTTGCATGGTGTTGCTGGCGCTGCATTGCTGTATCGATTTCTTCCAGCGGCAGTGGCTGGGCGCGGTGCAGGGCGTTCTCGTTTTCCAGCCGCAATTCCACCAGCGCTGCCTGCAACGCGCGCTCCACTGCGGCAATCTGCGACGGCAACGCCCGGCGGCGTTGCATCATGCTCTGGCTTTGCAGCACTTGCGCGCGTGCAGCATTGAGGGCGGCGCGCTCGGCCAATGGCAGCGGCGCAGCCAGTTCGGCCTGGCTGTCGTCTGCAGGCAAGCGGCTGGTTTCGCGCTGTTGTACCAGTGCCTGGCAAGCGCGCTCCAGCGCCAGCATGGCCTGGGCGATTTGCGCGCGCACGGTGGGACTGGGCGCCATGTCCACCACATCGCCAGTCGGGGCAGCCGGCGCAATCTCGCGCGCCAATGCATCGAGGGCGCGATTTTCCTGCTGGACCGCGACCTCGGCCTGTGCCAGATCGAGCTGATAGCGGTCGATGGCTTCCACCGCTGCGCCAAGCCGGTCGATGGCCGAAGCAAGTTCGAGCGCAGGCTGGTCGTTTGCGTGCGCGGCCAGCACGACTTGCTGGCGCTGAACCTCCAGCCGGGCCGCGTCGGCGGCTTGCAGCGATTGCGCCAGGCCGGTTTGCGCCGCCGCGCGCTCCGACTGCGCTTGCGCACCGAGGACGATCGTGTCCGCCAGTGCAGCGGCGATGGCGCTGGCCTGGTCGAGCGAGGCCAGCAATGGCGCCACGGCACGCAGTTCGGTATTGAGCACATGTCTGGCATTGAGTTCGGCGCGCTGCAGCTCCAGGGCAGCGAGTTTTTCTGCCCCGGCCTTGTGGGTGCGCGCCAGTTCCTGCCAGCTGGCCGGGCGCACCAGGGCCCGGCGCAGGCCATCATGCTGCTCCTGGTAGCTGCGCAAGGCTTCATTGATCACGCCATTCCTGCCGCGCGTGCCGGGAATGAAATACGCGCGCGCGGCCTGGTCAATCTGATCGAGGATTGCCGGAACGCTGCGAATGCCGGCGCTGGCTTCGAACAGTGCCGCCCCGACTTCGCCTTCGCCCTTGAGCAAGGCTTCGCCGCCCTGGCGCAATTGCTGATGGTCGAGGCCGAACATGCTGTCGTGATCGGCCTTGCTCAAGCCGCTGGTGAGCAGTGCCTCGATGGCCGGCGTTGGCAGTGCGCCGTCCGCCGCGACCATGCTCAAGGTGCTGCCCCGGCCCTTGCGCCGCACCAGTTCATGCTGCCTGCCGTCGCGGTCCTCGAACAGGCCGCCAATGCGCATGTCCGGGTGAGCATGGATGAAGTTGTCGGCGCTTTGCACCGGAATGCCAAAGCGCAGGTCGGAGATGGCCCGCAGGGTGGCCGATTTGCCGGCCTCGTTGGGACCATGGATGAGAACCAGGGTCTGGCCATTGGGCGCCAGGGCCAGCGAGCGCTCGGTGAATGGACCGAAGGCCTTCAGGTCCAGGCGCAGCAGTTTCATGACGCCGCTCCCGCTGACGGCTTGCCATCGCCTGCCAGCTGTGCCAGCACGGTGGCTTCGGCATCGGCGAGCAGGGCCTGCAGCTCCTGCGCAGTCATGGCGCCGGCTTGCAGTTCTGCCAGGGAGCCGGGCAGGGCGCCCATGTCGGCGAGCTGGCGGGTGATCCAGGTGCGCAAGCCTTCGTCGTCCTGCAACAGGTCTTCCACCAGGCGCGCGACTTCGCCGATGGCATCGGTGCGCGCTGCGGCCGCCGCGCGGTCGACCGGCGAGCGCAGGTTCAGGCGGACCTGTTCGATCCAGAGGTCGGCGTCATCGAAATCCTGGGTGGCAGCCTGCAAGGTGGCGGCCAGGGTGCCGGGCTGGCGCGCCTCCAGCTGATGCAATGGTGTCTGGCCGGACAGGATGACACGCATTGCATGCAATTTTTCATTTGCACCGGCGACCAGCTCGAGGGCGGCGCCAAGAAAACGCCGGCGCAGCGCATCGAGCGTGGCCACACCCGACAGATCCAGGCGCATCAGGTGCCAGCGCACCACATCGAGCGCCACAAACTGTGCATCGACTATGTGCGCGTCCGTGACCGTTACCAGTTCACAGCCTTTGGCGCCGGTTTCCCTGGCCCACCGTCCCTGCAGGTTGCCGGGATAGACGATGCGCGGATCGCTCTCGCGCACCACTTCGCGCGCATGCACATGGCCAAGGGCAAAATAATCATATCCTTTGCTGGCCAGCACCTCGACCGAAGTCGGTGCGTAGTCGTCATGCCCGTCGCGGCCGGTCAGGCTGGTATGCAGCATGCCAATGTTGAACCACCCTGCGTGCGCTGCCGGATAGGCGGGTACCAGATCTTCGTTGACGGCACGGTTGGGAAAACTGCGGCCATGGATTGCCACTTCAAGCGCCGGCAATTCGATGGTTTCGGCGTTCGAGGAACTGAAGACATGCAAGCCTTCCAGTGCCGGTAGCTGGCGCGAGATCTGGCTTTCGGCATCATGGTTTCCCTTGACCAC
>JBPBPY010000467.1:0-2644 GCA_050954505.1 Janthinobacterium lividum | reverse complement strand
CCCGCCAATGTCGGATTCATGAGACAGGGTTTTATGCGTGAAAACAAATGCCGTTGGTGCAGACATGTCACCCGAACATGGAATGCGCTGCGAACGCTTTCAGTTGCCAAGTTGCTGGCGCGCGAAGCTCAACGTTTGCCCAGCGTGTAACGCACATGCCAGTCCGGAATCAATGGCTGGTCGCGGCCCAGTTGCTCGACGTCTTCCACCGTGAAGCCGTTGTTTTCAAAACGCCACTCCCAGCCCGTGCTGGTTTCATAGGTGCCAGGTACGGGTATGGCGGGGTTGCCGTACAAGACCGGGTTGTAGAGCCAGTCGAACAGATAGGTCAGTTCGGTATCGAGTTTGACTTCCTGCGGCGTCGCGCCCGTGGGCACGGTTTCAATCACCAGCAGTTTTCCACCGGGTTTGAGGATCTTGCGGATCTGGTCAAGGCAGGTCTGGTTGTTTTGTTCATGATGGAATACATTGGTGGCGATGACAGCATCAAAACTGCCGGGCGTGAAGTGGAGCTGCCTGCCGTCGTAGATGCTGGTCGGCACCGTCAGACCAGCGGTGCTGTAGGGGGCCACATCGACGCCCACGGTTTTTTTGGAGATGCGCTCGTAGACCATTTGTGCCAACTGGAGATTGCCTGCACCGAAGTCGAGGATTTTTTTCTCGCGCAGGGCGTCAAGGTCGCTGCTCAACTGTTTGAACATCACCTCGGTGCGGCCTGCCAGGCCGGCATGCACGACGTCGACGAAGCTCTGGCCGGTGTCGTGCCTGGCAATGGCCGCTGACAGCAGCTGCAGGATCTGCCACTCGGTTTGCGCCAGCGGCAGCGCCGATCGCGCCAGTTTGACCACCCGCCTGGCCAGCAACGCCGCCGCAGTGGTTTCCATGCCCGCTTGATGGAAGACCGGCTGCAGTTTTTCCATGAAGGCTGCACGCAGGGCTTCATTGTTCAGCCCCGACTGAATGCGCTGCTTCATGATCATGCGTGCATTGCCTGGCTGCCTTGACGGCACGGCCAGGCGGGTGAGGGCGTCATGACGAAGCGGATTGCCGATCACCTTGGACGGTTTTGCAGCGAGTCGTGGTTCGCGCCGGGCTTCGGCATTGACAGTGGCGATTCCGGTGTGGTCAGCGGCACTGGTTTTGCATTCACTGTTGTGCGCACTGCCTTGGTATGCGTACCCGCGGCGCCCGCCCATATTCATGCAACTGGCGGGACGCTGGCTACGCACCTGCAAAGACAAAAGAGAACGGGGACGTTGCAGCATTGCCGGCTTGGGTGAGGCTGGCGTGCCATTCAAGCGCTTGCCGGTTGTTTGATTGGCATATGGTCTGGCGAGATTGCGTACAACAATCGATAGCATGGTGAGCCCTTGTTCGAGTCGAAAGATTGGCACCGGCACGACCTGCACCGGTGTGCGTGCCCGCCATCAGCCCGCATGGCAAAAACGCCGGACGATTGTAGGACCAGCGGAGAGAAAGTCAGCGGCTGTGCAAAATACGAGACAAGTGTTTCTGCGTGCAAGCAAACAAATGCGAAACAAGGTGCAGCGCAAGGTCCATCAGCGGTCCGGAATTGGCGTCTTGATCCCTGCACTGCGCACGAACGCCACTTCCAATCCAAAGATCTTGCCAATCAAATTCAGCGAGCGCACGGTCGGGTTGCCGATGCCACGCTCGATTTCCTTGATAACCTTGACACTCACGCCGCGATGGGCGGCAAACTCCGGCTGGGTCAAACGTGAAAGCGCGCGCATTTGCCGCACTGCTTCCTGCAGCGACATTTCGCCGCGCTCGATGGCGGCAAACATGTCGCGGCGCTGCTGGTTCAACGCTTCCTTGTCCGCCGGTTTGCGGCGCTTATCCATGTCACAGTTCCTTGAGCTGCGCGCGTTGCGTCGCCATCGGATAGTGAAGATGATCGATAATGGCGTCATCGACCTGGCAACGCCGCATGATCTCCGGCAGCTCCTCCAGCCGTTGGCCGAATGCCGTCAATGCCAGGCGCAGCGCATGGTCTTCGTGGCGTGGAAGGGCAAGCGCGGTGAGGACATCGGCCCAGTTGCCAATCTCGTGGCCAGCTTGCGGATCGTACCAGCGTGCCGCACGGCTGATGCCTTCGGGATCCATGTACATCGGCGCAAAATCGAACAAGGGCGTCAACTGCACTGTCGATCCGATGATCTGCAGCGCCGTATTGCGTGCATGGTTGTCGGTATTGCGCATGGCGAGGTTGAGTACGTCGCGCTGAAGATATTCAAGGGTTTCGCGCGCGGGGTCGCTGACGACGCCACGGATAGCAAAAAGCAGCTCGAACTGTGATGGTCTGCGGTTGAAACCTGCCACGCCTGCAATCGATGCCGCGCTTTCCTGATGCAGCCTGATGACTTTGCCGTTGCCCACAAGGCGGTCAAAGCGTGGAATGAACAGCATGCCATCGCGGTGCACTACCTGACCGCCCACCCGCAAGCCCATCTCCCTGGCTACCTCCATATACGCCGCTTCATTGCGCAGCAAGGTACGGTCTTCGGTTTGCTGGCCGCGCGGCAGTTTGACAATGAAATGCTGTGCTGCCTGGGTGTCATCCAGGGTCGCATCGGCATGCCACCGTCCTTGATGGTCGAGGGTCAGCAAATATTTTGGCGCC
>JBPBPY010000498.1:0-2658 GCA_050954505.1 Janthinobacterium lividum | reverse complement strand
CGATGATGTGCGGCTCCAGTGCCAGCACGCTGGTCAATGCAGCAGGGAGGTGGCGCAGGTTTTTCAGGTGGCCGGCCTCCTGCTCTGCTGTCAGCTGGCCCTTGAGCTTGGCCAGCGTGAGCGTGAGCAGGAACAATGCCGCCAGCTGTGTGGTGAAGGCCTTGGTCGATGCCACGCCGATTTCGACACCGGCACGGGTGAGGTACGAGAGTTCGGTTTCGCGCACCATGGCGGAGGTGCCGACATTGCAAATGGCCAGCGAATGTTTGATGCCCAATTCCTTGGCGTACTTGAGCGCAGCCAGCGTGTCGGCCGTCTCGCCCGACTGCGAGATCACCACCACCAGGGCGCGCGGGTTGACCGCCGGTTTGCGGTAGCGGAATTCGCTGGCGACTTCCACCGTGGTCGGCAGGCCGGCCAGGCTCTCCAGCCAGTAGCGTGCCGTCATGCCCGAGTAATAGCTGGTGCCGCAGGCCAGGATCAATACCGAGTCGATGTCCTTGAACACCGCTTCGGCTTTCGGTCCGAACAATTCCGGCGTAAATGCCAGCACCCCTTCCAGCGTGTCGGTGATCGCACGCGGCTGCTCGAAGATTTCCTTCTGCATGTAATGGCGGTACGGGCCCAGGTCGATGGCGCCGGAATAGGCATTCACTGTCTGCACCACGCGTTCGACGGCAGCATCGTTGCGGTCGTAGATCTGCACGCCATCGAGGCCGATGTCGACCACGTCGCCTTCTTCCAGATACACGATCTGGTCAGTGCTGCCGGCCAGCGCCATGGCGTCGGAAGCCAGGAAATTCTCGCCTTGGCCAAGACCGACGATCAGCGGACAGCCCAGGCGGGCGCCGACCACGCGGTTGGGTTCATCGCGGCAGAAGACGCCGATGGCAAATGCACCGGTCAAACGCTTGACGGCCTTTTGCACGGTACGCAGCAGATCGCCGTCGTACAGATGGTTGACCAGGTGGGCAATTGCTTCGGTATCGGTCTGCGATTCAAAGACATAACCAAGGGCGCGCAGCTCGGTGCGGATTTCTTCGTAGTTCTCGATGATGCCGTTGTGGACCAGCGCCACGAACTGGCCATCGGCGCGCGAAGAAAAATGCGGGTGGGCGTTGTTGGTGGCCGGCGCCCCATGGGTGGCCCAGCGCGTGTGCGCGATGCCGGTGTTGCCGCCAAAGCCGCTGTCGGCAACCTGCTGCTGCAGCTCGGCCACGCGCGCCACGCTGCGCGCGCGTTTGAGGCCGCCATTGTTGACCGCCACGCCGCAAGAGTCATAGCCGCGATATTCCAGCCGCTTCAACCCTTCGAGCAGCACAGGGACGATATTACGTTGGGCGACAGCGCCGACGATTCCGCACATGGCAGGCTCCTAGGATTTTTGTTTGACTGGACGTTTCCAGTTTTCGAGGGTGATTTGGCGCACGCGTGAAATCGTCAGCTTGCCTTCCGGCGCATCGCGCGTGAGCGTGGTGCCGGCGCCGACATTGGCACCTTTGCCCACACGCACCGGCGCAATCAACTGGCAGTCGCTGCCGACAAAGGCATTGTCTTCAATGATGGTGCGGTGCTTGTTGGCGCCGTCGTAGTTGACCGTGATGACGCCGGCGCCGATGTTGACCTGCGCGCCGACGGTGGCGTCGCCGACATAGGCCAGATGGTTGGCCTTGCTGTGGTCGGCAATCGTGCTGTTCTTGATTTCGACAAAATTGCCGATATGGACGTCGCGGCCCAGTTCGGTGCCCGGACGCAGGCGGGCATACGGACCAATGATCGACGCCTCGCCAACCACCGCATCTTCAATATGGCAGAACGGCCGGATCGTGGCGCCGGCAGCAATGCGGGCATTGTGGATCACGCAGTTGGCGCCAATGGTCACGCCGTCACCCAGTTCGACAATGCCTTCGAAGACACAGCCCACATCGATGGTGACATCGCGCCCGCAGCTGAGCGCCCCGCGCACATCGATGCGACCGGGGTCGGCCAGAGTCACGCCTTGTTCAAGCAAGCCGTGCGCAATGTTGAACTGATAGACGCGTTCGAGTTCGGCCAGCTGGACCTTGCTGTTGACGCCCATGGTTTCCCAGATCGAGTCGGGCTGGGCCGAGACCACAGGCACCCCATCGGCGACTGCGCGGGCGACGATGTCGGTTAAATAGTATTCCCCTTGCGCATTATCATTGGAGAGCGTCGCCAGCCATTGCCGCAGGTGGGCGGTTGGCGCTACCATGATTCCAGTGTTGACTTCGGTGATCTGGCGTTGCGCCTCGCTGGCATCCTTCTGCTCGACGATGCTGGTGATGCTGCCGGGCTGGCCACCGGCCGGCGCCGGGTTTCGCACAATGCGGCCATATCCTGTAGGATCGGGCATGTCCACCGTCAGGATCGAGAGCTTGTCGGCGCCGGCAGAGGTGATCAGGCGTTTCAAGGCCGTCACCGACGTCAGCGGGACATCGCCATACAGGACCAGGGTCGCAACGCTGTCATCCAGGTGCGGCATGGCTTGCTGCACTGCGTGACCGGTGCCAAGTTGCGGCTCCTGGCGCGCAAATGACAGGTCGCTGGCTTGCAGCAGCTTCGGCACGATCTCGCCGCCGTGGCCGTAGATGACGCACAGCGAAGTCGGCTGCAGCATGCGCGCAGTGTCGATGACAT
>JBPBPY010000379.1:0-2673 GCA_050954505.1 Janthinobacterium lividum | reverse complement strand
AAACGGCCCGATCGACGTCGTTGTGACCCACATGCGTCAAACCAGCTCGACCAACAGCGACACGCTGAAGTCGACCCTGGTTGGTGGTAACTACAACTTCGGTATCGTCAAGCCTTTCCTGGCCTACGGCTGGAACAAGGGTTCGAACATCCCAGGCGTTGCTGGTATCGACACCCGCGACATGCTGGTTGGTCTGACTGCACCTATCGGCGCAGCTGGCACCCTGATGGCTTCGTACATCAAGAAGAAGGACAAGCAAATCGACAACGACGATACCAACCAGATCGCTATCGGTTACTCGCATAACCTGTCGAGCCGCACCGCTCTGTACACCGCGTTCTCGCGTACCGCCAACGACGGCAATGCAAACCGCAACGTCGATGGTTTCGGCCAAAGCGAAAAGCTGTACCAAGTTGGCGTTCGCCACAAGTTCTGATGTTTGCGGGGTTCGCCCCGCATAGGATTGCCAGGTTTGCCTGGCGATTTGTCAGACATTGCTGCCCGGGCTTGATGCTGAGCCAGGTGCAGCAAGGTACAGAAAAGTACAAAAGAAGACGTCCTTCGATGAACTCGATGGACGTTTTTTTTGTTGATGTCCCAACGAAAAGGCAGGTATGCGCTTACTCGACAAGACCGACAAGAAAATTCTCGAGCAACTCCAGGCTGATGGGCGTATCAGCAACCTCGAGCTGGCTTCGCGCGTGAATCTGTCGGCCGCGGCCTGCCTGGAGCGGGTGCGCAAATTGCAGGAATCGGGGTTCATACTCGGTTACAGCGCACGGCTCAATCCGCAGTTGCTGGATTTGTCGCTGTTGATTTTCATCGAGGTCAAGCTCGACCGAACGACAGCCGACGTCTTCGATGCGTTCAAGAGTGAAATTGCACGAATTCCGGAAGTGCTTGAATGCCACATGGTGGCAGGTGGTTTCGACTACCTGATCAAGGCGCGGGTACGCGACATGAATGCCTACCGCGATTTCCTGGGAAAGTCGCTGCTGCAATTGAAGGGTGTGCGCGAAACCCATACCTACGCCGTCATGGAAGAAGTCAAATCAACCACCGGCTTGCCGATCCGATAGTTCCGCGCGTGCATGCCATCACCGGGCTGTGGCCGCGGTGGCGCAGGCTTGCACGAGCCTGCGCAAACCGCTAGCCTATATCAGTCTTTGGCTCGTCGGTTTCGCGCCGCACTGCACCGAGCTTGCTGACCTTCCGCAGTACCGCATCGATGGCGACCGGTTTGCTGATGTGTTCATCATAGCCGGCTTCCAGCGCACGTTCGATATCCTTGGCGCGCCCGAAGCCTGTCACGGCAATGGCCGGCACCGATCGGAACGAGGCATGCTGGCGCACCGCCTTGATGAATGCATAGCCATCCATGTCCGGCATGCCGATGTCGGACATGACCAGATCGAATTCATGGGAGTCGAGCATGGCCAGTGCCGCGCGCGCACTGGTGGTCGATTCAACGATCGCACCATGGTATTCCAGCAGGATCTTGAAGATGTCAAGCGCGTCCTGCATGTCGTCGATGAGCAGGATGCGCAGGCCGGCAACCGCTGCCTTGCGATTGACCGGCATGCGGGCGTCCGGCGCACTTTGCACGCCGTGCAAGGGAAGCCAGACCTGAAAACGCGAGCCCTGTCCCGGACCGGCAGAATCGGCTTCGATGCGTCCGCCATGCAATTCGACGATGCGGCGCGACAAGCCAAGCCCAATGCCAAGGCCGCTGGCATAAAATCCTGCTTCGCCCACCGGATGCTCCTGGTTCAAGGCGGCGTCGGCAACCTGCTCGAATTCGGCATCGGTTGCCGTGGCGGGCAGCTCGGTGTCAAACGAGACTGGCGGCTTGCCCAGGCCACGGTTGCCCAGGCGGGCCATATCGAAGACGCGCGGCAGCAGCTCGGCGCAGATGCCCTGGCCGTTGTCGCTTACCTCCAGCCGCACCGATGCATCTTCACGCACCAGGCGCACATCGATTGCACCGCCTGCCGGCGTGTACTTGATTGCGTTACCAAGCAAGTTCCAGATAACCTGTTCGATGCGGCCGAGGTCGGCATGGATCAGCAGCACGTCGGACGGATGTTCGACGCCAATGTGCAGCAAGGCCGCCGCAGGGTCCTGGCGCACTTCGCGCAAGACTGCCTGCAAGGTGGTCACGAGGTCGAAGTCGGTCAGCGTCAGTGCCAGCTTGCCTGAGCGCAGGCGCGAGATATCCAGCAGGTCGTTGATGATGCGTGCCTGGCCGACCGCTGCCGAATGGATCGTCGTGACTGCACGCGCGGCGACCGGCTCGCGAATCTGCGGCAGACGCATCAGCAGTTCGGCATTCATGTGGATCAGGTTCAGCGGGTGCTTGAGCTCATGCGACATGATGGCGAAGAACTCATCCTTGAGCGCATTGGCAGCCTGCGCTTCGGCACGCTTGATCTGTTCCTGGGTCAACTGTTCGATGCGCATTTTTTCCGCCTGCAGGCGTCCGGTCAGGTCGCGGCCAATGCGCGCATACCCATAGAACTCGGTGTCGCGCAGTGGCGTCATGACGCCGCTGCAGTAGAAGCGCGAGCCATCCTTGCGGATATGCCAGCGCTCATCCTCGACCCGGCCTTCATCGAAGGCGCGGCGTTTTTCTTCTTCGGGAACGCCGGCGGCGCGGTCCTCGGGCGTGAAGAT
>JBPBPY010000348.1:0-2689 GCA_050954505.1 Janthinobacterium lividum | reverse complement strand
ATCAGGAACACCGTTAATCTCAATTGTTCCTTTGTTACACACTCCCTTTGTTCTGCATCATAAGCGCTCTTTGTTCCCAAGATTCATCCTATCCAAGCACTGTGGCCCTCAGAGCTAGCACTGTTGATATGGTATCGAGAATCTTCAAGAGTGACTTTCTCTTTATTTTTCCCATAACGACGAGCGCTTCTCGCTAACTGGCGTACACGCGTCAGTCGTCGTTTGCAATGACATGAGGGGCATGGTCGATATACCTCTTGAGAATCCAATCGCTTCAATGATTTCTCCGCATTCGCCAAGTCTTCCCTGAGTATTTGCAGCCTGTGCATTTGCCGAAATTGCCTGACGGTCGTTATCCCGCTGAGATAGGGTCGACGATAATACTCTCGGGCTAGCTTCGAGGCGTGCTTTCGCGCTTGGTCGGTGAGACTTGTGATAAGCAACTTCAGTAGATTTCTGGCGGCGTTGTGGCCGAAAGAGTAGCTCACGCTCCAGAGTGCTTCGACGTTTGCAGGCCTTGTTGGTGAGATATCGTGGTCCGGCTTTGCGAAGAGTTCTTCGTCTGTGGACAAGTCCAAGCGGACAAGCCATCACAACAGCGTGCATCTTCAACCATTGACCTCAATCACCAGGCGAAGCACACGTAAAGACACTGGAGCACCTGTAAGGCTACTGAATCTTCCACACATCACTCCCATGCCGATCACAGCGTTCTCTCTCCAACTGTTATCTAGAAGGACACCCAGTACGAGCAACACAACACAGACTCGACAGGGGGTGGCAATCGATATCACTCTCACCAGAAATCGATCACAACGACGACGTGATCAGATCCAGTCCCATATGTCATCAAGACACCATCGAAGAGAGACATCAGGCCTGTGACTCGACGACGTAGCAGACGCTAGGTCGCTGCTAGGACAGCCAGAAATACCATTTACTGCTACAGCACAATCTCCGGCATGTGTCTGCGATAAACCTCGCCCACAATGCTCATCCGGAGGAATATACGATGCGCTCAGGCTCGAGTCAAGATGTCCCGTCATTCGCCCACGAGCCAGCGAGGCAATGTTGGCACCGGTATGATCGCAATCATCTCTTCCTATCCTCCTCTTTCGCGTTTGTGCCAGTCACAACCGGGGCTACCGCTTTTGAGCCGCCAGCGGTGTGCAGAGGTTGCTGGTGCTACGCATCGTCGTGATGCAAGCCAAGGATAGAGAGTTGATGTGGGCGCTTAGGTATACCACGCGAGTTCGACGAACTCTTCTCACGGCAACACCCGGTAGCGCGAGTACGAATATCCTTGAAGCTAGTCTATGTCGTGCTAAGGCGTCGCGATGAGAAGGAAGGAGACTCAGAGAAGGAGAAGGGTGAGCCAATACCTCCCGGGGTGACGGTTTGGCGCGGTGGCGGTTGCCGAGCCAGGGTCCACACAAATTGCCAACCTCACGCGTTGACTTCTCTTCTTTGTTGCTCTTCTTTCATCTTAGACGACTGTTCTAGGCCATTCGATTAAGATCCGAAGTCTAGACGGAAGCTCAAATTGTATTAGATGAAATCCCTCTCATTTTTAATGGCGTACGCGTGCATAGTTCGTTTGAGTGCGACACTTTTCGCGTCGTTATCTCGACCATGCTTTCGCGTCGCATGCAGATAAGCGCCTATTCGTCGCTTTTGTGAGCCTGGATACAGTACTTGAGGATCAAACGTGGCCGTTACTGCTGGCCACTGTGGTCACCAACGACCGGACATTGAAGATGAATACACCCGACGCCCACATATACCATGGCTGATACGGTCTATGTGCTCGTTTGTCGTCCATACACCACGACACGACCTGGGCTGCAGAGTCTTCGGCCTTATCGAGCCTATCTGACACGTAAGTATCCGTATGCCACAAGTTGAGATAGCATGATCCCGTTGATCAAGCTCCTGGCTGCCAATCTCGCCCTGATGAAATACTGGCGGTGTCTCAGAAATCATACCGATCTCGCAAGCCGCTCATTTATGGAAGGTACAGAGAAGACGCCAAACAAAGGTTCTTGCCGCGCGTTGTGCAACACGCATGCTAGACTTCTTTGAGCCAGAATTTTCATACTTTCATCACGCACGTAAAATTTTGCTGGACGCTGGACATTCAAGATACAAGGAGGAGAACTAATAGCTCAGCCCAGCGGCCTCAAGTCACGAGAATCGACCTAATTTATTGCAAGCAACGCAGTTGGACCACCTCAACTATATCACCGCTGGTATGCATGACATGTCGATCGTTCCTGCTGGCATTTTGACGTTTGATTCGCAAGTCTCTTGCTCTCCTCTATATCCAAGGACCGGCCAAGTGCGACCGGCCAAGTGCGACCGGCCAGGTACTCTCCTCTGCCGTGGCCATCGTTGGAGACGAGGAGTCTGTCTCAAGATGCGATGCTGTATGTGAGACATGTTTGTATTGGACTCATGGATCTCGATGTGCCCGACGCCTTGAGGAATGCTTCGATACCCGAACGTGATAAGACATGTGGCTTTACGAGGGCTTTATAGTGCCTTGCATCGGTACTCGAGTCTGATTCGATGTCGAACCTGCTCTTGGGTTCTCAGCGCTGCGATCATGCTCAGATGTGTGCGATGCGTAGTGCACGATGCGCGTTCCCTTCTAAGGGTCTATCACCTGAAGTTCGCCCTAATCGCGGCA
>JBPBPY010000246.1:0-2694 GCA_050954505.1 Janthinobacterium lividum | reverse complement strand
TTCGTACACGACACTCTGCCCGCGGGAACGCAAAATGCATCTACGTGAAGCGAGAGTGGTTGGACTCCACGCTGCTGCGGCATCCCAGCGTTCTCGTCCACGAAGAAGACACGCTTCAGATCCCCCTCAAACTTCGTGTCTGGAGAGTCACCTGGCCTGCTCCATGCGCGTATCTGTCCGTCTCGCGATGCCCAGCTCCAACTGGGTGCGCGCCCCGGTTGAGCAGTAGATGCGTATCGATTTTTGGGCCACCAGAAGAGGGAGTAGGCGAGTTGGTTTGACCATATGCCGGCTTGATAACCTCGTTTCGTACGGTACGCTATCGCTGATGCCAGACCTTGGAAAGCAGGCAGCTTGTCCGTGCTAACGGTTAGATCTCGTGAGGTGTAATCCCTGATGAACTCGTCGTGGTCCAACGACGCCGCAAAAAGGCTTTCGTGACGAGTCGCTTTATGCCACTCGTTTCGTAGCGAGCGTAAGGACAGCTTAGAGCATAATCGATCGATGGCTTCCATAAGGCTGTTTGCGATCGTGAGGAAGTGGTATCTTCTGAGGACATCTTCTTGGTTTAGAACACTCCCTAACCACATGTTTAGCCTATGCAAGTCACCACCACGGGCGGCAACAACTCTTTGTACCAAAATCTTCTTCTCTAGCAGACCACCCATAAGCTCGTCAAAGCCGTCTTCAGACTTGCTCGTAGTTTGACACTCCCAGAACATCTGCTGGTCGCCAAAGTAGAGGATGCGGCGGGACAGTGTTCGTTCTTGGAATGTCCATGCACGAGTACTCCACGGACTACTCTGTATCTCTTGAACGAGAGCTGTCCTTGTGATCTTTTCGAAGCCACGACCGTGCATACTGAACGTTGTATCCGGCGTGTGAGGTACCATTGGCGCGAGGAAGACGTGGCCTAATGTTTGCTCTACACCGTTGATGGTCCGCTCGCACCATCGTATACTTGCCCGCGCATTGGACGACTCCCTTTTGAAGAAGCCGCTGTCGCTGTTTCGATCTCCAAGAATCGCAATAGTGACAACTGCGTGCTGATAGATCAGTGGCATCAAAGCGGCTTCACGTGTCCAGTCTTCGTCATCGTCTTGAATGATGCAACGTGAATCGACCCAGAGGAATGATATTCCGAGCTGACGAATGACTTTGATAGCGTCCCGAATCGTTGCGGGTATGCGATCCACCGGGAGACAAGTTCCGAACTGCTGGACGTTACTCTTGATAGTTCGAAGAGTCCTAGAAGTACCCCAACGGTAGCTAAGGGCCGCGAAGGTGCCTTTCTGCCCGCTGGAGTGCACAAGCCTTGGAGCTCCGTCGTGGTCTACTCTGATGAGTCGAGTCGGAAGAGTAGCATGAGATGCCTCATTATCGAGCCTTGACCCAGCCAATGTATAGCGGCAACGCCCATGACCAGCTCTGCACTCTTCAAGCCAACCCCTGGCTGTCGTGAACGGATCGAATGACACATGGTCTGCCGGCAATAGCTGTAGAACCACATGCTTGATCTTTTCAGTAGCATCTATATCCAGTTAGTAATATATTATCACTGTCGGCTTCAGAGGATCGAACCTCGCGGGGCGGTCAACCGCAGTCCACAGCCTACGGGAACAGGGTCGCTCTCACCGTCATCTGGCGGCCCCGTGCCTATCTCAACCCCATAGACACCACCTCGATGCCACAATCCATCGGAACAATACGGCGCCCTACCATCGGTGCTCGACCCATTCGCATCTACCAGCCGGAGACAGACACGTCGTTTCGGCCACTCAAGGGGATCGCGCTTGGGGTCATCCGGCTCCGGGACCACCTCGCAGATCACCCGACAGAGATCGCACGCTGCTCTGTTAGCGAACACATGCTCGACAGTAGGCCCACGGTGCCATGTGGTCGCTCGATGTGCAGCAGTCTTATAGTCCTCTTGGCTCGTGTCATCTGCTTCCGAAGATCCGCTTAACTTGAGGTTGTCTACGAGACTGCAGTGTTCGCAGAGCGCCGGCATTGCGCGACCGCCGATGCTGGTGAGAAAATCGTGGCCATTTTGATGGCATGCAGAGCAGCAAGTCAGTGGTGGGAGATACAGTTGAGGTTGCAGCGGCCGGAAAGAGCTAGCGCCATCGCTGACTGTATAGCAGTAGGGTATACCTTAGCAGTATAAGAACGTGGAAGGAGAAAGACGAGTGCTCGAACGTTCAGTTCCAACAGTACACAACAAAGTATCAATATCTGTATCAAATGCTCTCGTCGGCGTAGTGGTATCATCTCCCAAACACAATTCCCCAACACCATCACTGTACCGCTGAAAGCACATACGCATTCCAGTATGCCGTACCCGAACGCTCATATCATCCACGCAAAGCTCAATATCCCATGCCTTCGAGCTTGCCCACAAGCCAGAGACATAGCGCCCTTCTCACAGGTCCAATCGCGCATACTGCCACCACAACCCCTGCGAGCCCCAGCAGCACAAGCGTACGCAGCGAGAAACCACCCGCGCTCGCCTCCTGTCGAGCCATCTTCGCAGTCTGCGTAGCAACCTCATCAGCAATACTAAAACCTCTCCCGCCAAACATATCCTCCAACCCAGTCGAGACGTCCAAATCACTCTTCAGCGTCCAAGTCCCCGGCCTAAGATCCAGCGACCCCTTCGTTCGCAGCTTAGCCGACGTCTCCGTCTCATCCTCT
>JBPBPY010000473.1:0-2704 GCA_050954505.1 Janthinobacterium lividum | reverse complement strand
CTCGATGATTTACACGGTTCTATGGTATAAAATGGCTTCTCATTGTGGGCAATAATCAGTTCAGAACCTAACTGAATTCAAACTCGGCGAACGAACTTGTGCAACCCAAAGCAGAGATTACGGAGTACACCAGAATCATCGAAACTCGAAGGAGACGAAACCTAGAGATCTACATCGATAAGCTTTGACGCAGTTCCCCTGTGGGATCCTAGCTGAAACGCCGCATCCGAAGCACTATCACGGAAGAGTGTGCACCGCGTGAGGATCCCTGGACCTTTCGTCTTGTACCCACCATTCGCGTGTCTCTCCACTCCTTTCATTCGTGCTCTCTTCCACTTTTCCCATACCACTGTCGCTTTCTTCTATCGTTGTTGTACGAGTTGTGGTTGCTAGTGGCTCTGCCAGTCGTACGAGCATGAACACTCTCACTCGCTCCTAAAACCACTGCCGCGACGGATCGGCAGATTATAGTAAGGGTCCACTCTGGTTGGGGGCCATTGGATATTATAGCAGGGCCGAGGATATACGCACGATGACCATCACACGAAAGGGAAGCCATGGAGAGGAAGAGTTCCATTCACCTATCACAGTCGGCTTCGACACCGCCGAGGGTGCCTCGGATGCCGCATCGGAAGTAACGACTGATGCGCCTATTCACCCCGTGCCTTCTATGCAAGCGGCCTTCGAGGAATCAATCGATGAGTCGGCAGACGATCCTGATGGCGCGAACGCATCCAAAAACGGCAACGCGGAGGTCAGGAGGCAGACATTACTTGAAGCACAAAAGTATGACGAGTCGTGGCAGGCGAGATGGAAACAGCGGCGCTCCGCAAAGTACCATCCTTTGCTCAAGCTGGTGTCGCAGATAGTGTTTGGATTGCATCTTCTGCAACAACAGCAGGCCAAGTCGGAGGGCGAGGTGGTCAAGATATTACAGGCACACGTTAATGAGGTGGACACATTTCTGGAGAAGACAGCTGAGGACTTTGACCTGGCAGTCACCGATATCGAGGAGAGAGTGCGGCATCTCAAGCTCCCCATGGAACACAAAGGTGTGTTTGAGACGATGCTGGATGATCAAGTATTCCGGACGCAGCTGCTGGATGGGAATGAGAAGATCGAAAGCATTATCAATCGCACAGCGAGAGCGAAAGATGCGTCGCTCTACGATCTGCGGGAGGGCACAAGAGCGGTCAAGGAACTACAACGATATCTTGACACCGTACGAAACCAATGGCCGAAAGACAAACGCGTGATCTCCGAAGTCTTCGATGCGATGCGCGGAAACGAGCGTGGTTGGGCAAGATATATCGCAGATCTACAGGAAAAGGCCAACACGCTCCGTCAGAACCTTGACAGACTAGGAGCATTACTGTCCGAAATGTCAAGAATGGCAGAGGCAGCAGTCAAACGCCGCGCGGGCAGGAGTCGGAATACGCCGTATGGATCTTCGAAGTCAGCTCCCAACTCTCCAGGCCTGAGGCCAAAAGGACACGGCGGATTCGCGCCTCCCATGCCATCGGCTCAGCAGTTTGACAAGCCATTGCCGCCTCTACGACGAGACCAAAACGGGCTGAGCAGTGTGGGTGAGAGTTCGAAAGATGCGAGCAAAGCGCAGCCTCTCCCAGCCGCTACAAAATCGGAACGACCACGCGAGTTACCGCTGTTCCAGCCAAGTAACGACCCTCGAGCAGCCAGTACCGCAAGCACCGAACCGCAGCGACCACGTACTGCAGGCGCCACAGCCGCCCTTTCCCGGCGAGTAGCACGAGAGGCAGATTCGCGAGCGGATACCGCTGCGCTCGCCGACTTCTTCAGGGATGGCAGACCGCCACCTCAGTCGGTGCATGTGAACCCGCTCCGCAGCAATCCTCCAGAGCCGAGTTGGCGAGCTCCTGGTGACTCGGCACGCTCGCTAATAGACGGCAACGCACTTCGGCCGACGAAATCGAACGGTCAGACCCCTGCTACGGCACTCTCGAAGAGCCAAGGAGCAATCGACATCATGGCTGGCGCAGACCAGGCACGGAATAACGTAGGCGTAGTGAAGAGCAGAGAGAGCACCTCAACCCGCGGTTCCGAGGATCCAGGTGACAAGAGCTTGTCCCCCTCCACGTAAGTCCAGCATCCCCCTCTACCCCTGCCCCTCTACTAACACACCCTGCAGAAGAACCGGGTTCGCCCGCCGCCTCTCCAAACGCATGAAACACCTCCCCTCGCAAGACGACCTCGCCTCCTCCCCAAAACCCAGCGAAGCAGCAACGCACCCGGATTCCGCGTACGCTTCCTCGCCCGAGCAGAACCCCCCTCGAAGCGGGGCTCGAACGGAGGATAGTCTCAGCCCCCTGCCCTCGAAAGGCATAGAACCCCTCTACGCGTCCAAAGTCACGGAGCAGAATCATACTCAAATGCCTCCACCGCCAGCTACGCCGTATAATAGGGAGATGGGTCGGGATGGCACGAACCAGAGCGTCCGGAGTTTGGCGCCGACGAGCAAGAGTCGGGGGAGCACGATTAAGGGCATGTTTCAGCGGAAGTGGAGTAGTGGGCGGAAGATGTTTGCCACGTGAGGACGTCTCCGTTAGGGAATGGGTGGAGATAGACGCGTGCGGGCGCTTTGATGTGTTAACGGCAGCTGGTGATGGGGAGGGCGGACAACAGGACGACGGTGGGAATCTGGATTGGATCGGATCATATACCCTGG
>JBPBPY010000320.1:0-2707 GCA_050954505.1 Janthinobacterium lividum | reverse complement strand
TACCTCGGTTACCAGCGCAAGGACATGCTGGCCGATGAAATCGTCGAAACCATTTCGGTGCCGCTGCCGCGATCCGACACGCCGCGGCGTTTTCGTGTCTACAAGCTGGCCAAACGCTTCGACCAGGACATCTCGGCAGTCTGCGTCGGCTTGCTGGTTTCGCTCGACAGCAGCGACATCATTACCGAAGCGCGCCTGGCCTTCGGCGGCATGGCCGCCATTCCAAAACGCGCAAGCGCAGCGGAAGCGGCGCTGATGGGCCAGCTCTGGAATGAGCAAGCGGTGGCAGCCGCCGCGGCGCAGCTGCAGCAGGATTTCACGCCGTTGGACGACATGCGCGCCAGCAGTGCGTATCGCCTGAACGCGGCGCGCAATCTGCTGCAGCGCTTCTGGCTGGAGACCAACAGCACGGCACCGCTGCCAGCCAGCGTCACCAATGTGTTTGCCTGAGTGGCAGAGCCAGAGATGAAACGTTTCGACGACCAGACACCCGCACAGGACAACGCCGCGAGCGTTGCGCCGGCGCCGCTGCCGTGGCATGAAGCAGGCCGCGCCCGGCCACATGAATCGGCTACCCTGCATGTGCTGGGTGAAGCACCGTACACCGATGACATCCCCGAGTTGCATGGCACCCTGCATGCCGCACTGGGCTTGTCGCAAAAGCCGCATGCCAGACTGCGCAGCATCGATTTGCAGGCAGTGCGCGCAGCGCCCGGCGTGGTGGCCGTGCTCACCGCCGCCGACATCCCGGGGCGCAACGATTGCGGCCCCATCCTGCATGACGACCCGATCCTGGCCGATGGCCTGGTGCTGTATGTGGGCCAGCCGATCTTTGCCGTGGTGGCGCAAAGCCATGATCAGGCGCGCCGCGCCGCGCGCCTGGCGGTGGTCGATTATGAAGAGCTGCCCGCTCTGTTGACGCCGCAACAGGCGCGTGATGCCGCGTCGTTCGTGGTGCCGCCAATGCAGCTGGCGCGTGGCGACTTCAGCGCGGCCTATGCTGGCGCGCCCCGCAAGATCACCGGCTCGCTGTTTGTCGGCGGCCAGGAACAGTTCTACCTCGAAGGCCAGATCGCTTACGCCGTGCCCAGGGAAGACCGTGGCTTGCTGGTCTGGTCATCGACCCAGCATCCGTCTGAAATGCAGCATGTGATTGCCACCGCGCTGGGCCTGGCGTCGCATCATGTGCAGGTCGAATGCCGGCGCATGGGCGGCGGCTTCGGCGGCAAGGAATCGCAATCGGCCCTGTGGGCAGCGGTGGCAGCGATTGCTGCGGCCAGGCTCGGGCGGCCGGTGAAATTGCGCGCCGACCGCGACGATGACATGCTGGTCACCGGCAAGCGCCACTGCTTTCATTACGATTATGAAGTTGGCCATGATGAAGAGGGCCGCATCGTCGCTGCGAAGGTGGCCATGGTGCTGCGCGCCGGTTTTTCCGCCGACCTCTCGGGACCGGTCGCCACCCGCGCGGTCTGCCATGTCGACAATGCCTACTGGCTGCCCAATGTCGCCCTCTCGGCCCTGTGCGGCAAGACCAACACCCAGTCCAATACCGCCTTTCGCGGCTTTGGCGGACCACAAGGCGCCATTGTCACCGAATACGTGCTCGATGAAATTGCCCGCAACCTCGGGCGCGATGCGCTTGACATCCGCAAGCTGAACTTTTATGACCGCGACGGCAGCGAGGGCAGGAATGTCACGCCGTATGGCCAGACCATCGATGACAACATCATTCATGAATTGACGGCACAGCTCGAACAAAGCAGCGCCTATCGCCAGCGCCGCGCAGCCATTGCTGTTTTCAATGCCCAAAGCCCTGTCCTGAAAAAAGGCCTGGCGCTCACTCCGGTGAAATTCGGCATCGCCTTCAACGTCACCCATCTGAATCAGGCCGGCGCACTGGTGCAGGTGTATGTCGATGGCTCGATCCTGGTTTCGCATGGCGGCACCGAAATGGGCCAGGGGGTCAACACCAAGGTCATGCAAGTGGTGGCGCAGGAACTCGGCGTTTCACTGGCCCGCGTGCGCATCACCGCCACCGATACCGGCAAGGTTCCAAATACCTCGGCTACCGCCGCCTCCACCGGTGCCGACCTCAATGGCAAGGCAGCCCAGGATGCAGCGCGCACGATCCGTCTGCGCCTGGCTGCCTTTGCCCGCAGCCGCTTTGCCGCCGCGCCGGACAGCGAAGTCGTGTTTGCCGCCGACACCGTCAGTCTCGATGGCCACAGCATGCCTTTCGATGAACTGGTGATGGCGGCCTATCTGGCGCGCACCCAGTTGTGGTCCGACGGGTTCTACGCCACGCCCGACCTGCACTGGAACAGCGCCACCATGACAGGCCGGCCGTTTTCGTATTTTGCCTATGGCGCCGCAGTGTCGGAAGTCGTGGTCGACAGCCTGACCGGGGAGTGGAAACTGCTGCGCGCCGACGCGCTGTATGATGCCGGCAATTCGCTCAACCCTGCCATCGACATTGGCCAGGTCGAAGGAGCGTTCATCCAGGGCATGGGCTGGCTGACCACCGAGCAGCTCTGGTGGAATGGCGACGGCAAGCTGATGACCCATGCGCCGTCGACCTACAAGATCCCCGCCATTTCCGACTGCCCGCAAGACTTTCGCGTCGAACTGTTCAAGAACCGCAATGTCACCGACAGCATCCACGGATCCAAGGCCACGGGCGAGCCGCCGCTGCTGCTGCCGTTTT
>JBPBPY010000081.1:0-2711 GCA_050954505.1 Janthinobacterium lividum | reverse complement strand
CCAGGTCGAGACCATGCTGCAGAGCGCCGAGAAAACGCCCGCGGCTGTGGCCACGCCAGCCACCGACAGCCAGACAGCGTTGGCGGCAGAAGAAGATCTTGACGACCACGACACTGCTCTGGACATCGGCCTGCCATTTGTCAGCCGCAATCGCGCGGAAGACAAGCTGGACCGGGATTTGCGCTCCTGGCGGGAATCCGACCGGCCGGAAATCATCGAAGCCGGAAAACGCATGCTGGTGCAACACCGCAGTGGTGCCAAGGTGCTGGACTTGAGCGACCTTCCGAATATCAAGCCCTTGCCTGACCTGCGTGGCTCATCCACGCTGGCCGAAGTCAAGCTGAGCTGGAATCATCTGTACACCTGGGTCAGGGAAGAGTACGAGGCGCCGCAGCTTCCGCTGTATGCCAAGATCACGGTTGACGGCTGGACCTTGCAGGAAATTGATGGTTTTCAACTGCCCAGGCCAAGCCAGGAATATCGGATCAGCCGGTCGACGGCAAAGCGTCTCGAGGAACTGTACCCGGAGACGAACGTGGAACGGGCGATCCGGATGACCAAACCGAAGATCCTCAAACGCATCGACACGTTTATCGAAAAAAGTGGCAAACAACCTGGGGCATTGGCGGAAAAAGTCGATTTTTTCCTGACCATGGCGAAAATGGACATCGATGAATTTGTGCAGAGCAAGCGTGGCGGCACGCTGTCCAAATGGCAGTTCCTCAGACTTGCCGCCGAGGCCTTGATCGATTCCGCCGAACGTGGCCGTTTGCCCGCCGTGTGTCAGCGCATGCTCGATGAAATGCCGCCGCAAATGATGAAGTTTCCCATTCTCGATGTTGTCCTGTCGCGGGCGGAAATGCAGACCTGGGCCGACGCCCGCGATCCTGCCATCGTCGACGAGACCATTGAAGACTTGCGCGAACTGAAAAGGAAAATCCAGAAGGAAAAGGACGATGCAGTCAGCCTGCTTGGCCAGAGACTGGCGCACCAGCGGGCGATGGAACGCGCTTATCCCGGAATGAAATAAGCGACCCGGTTGCAGCGGCAGCGCGGACTACCCGCAGTCTGCCGCGCGTTGGCTGTTTCATGAACTTGCGCCCGAACGGTCCCGCCGACGTGCCTGGTTGCCGGCCCGGCCCGGCTGCAGGACAGGCACACCGGAATGCGCACATCAGCAAGGGCTGGGCCAACAGAAGAAAATACTGCCTGACCATGAAACGAATTGAAAAAAGCTTGCAGACTGCAGGCTTTTTTGCATCGATGTGGCTGGAATTGTCGTTGCCTGGATTGCCGTGGCTTGGTTTAATGTGGCCGGTATTCAGCGGCGCGCCGCCATCTCTTCGTATTCGTCATTGATCTCTTCCAGTATTTCGCGCTCGTCACTGCCATCCCTGAAATGCAGGAAGTCGTGAATGGCCCGCTGCTCGCGACGCTCCGGGGAATTGTACTGGAGCTTGCGCATGGCGCTGATCATGTCATCGATATTCCTGGTCACCTTGCTCCAGCGTTTTTTCTCCGGCGCCGCGCCAAACTTCGGTGCTTGCGCCAGCGCCTCGCGTACTTCCGGATGTTCGTCCGTCGAAAGAAGGAAGCGGGTTTGCGCTGAAATGTTTTGATTGCTTGCCACGGCAGTGCGGATTTCATGCACGATGTCGGTGGCGAGCAAATGCAGCGCCTCTGCCGGCGTGTTGTGGTGCCTGGCCACTTCCAAACGCACAATCCAGTAGCCGTGAACAGCCAGCATCGACATGATTTCCGCGCTTGCCGATGGGTTGGCCAAAACCAGCAACGGCAAGGTAAACCCGTAGCTGGCGGCAAAGATCGTCAGCAGACTGCGCGGCGTCTCCGGGTCAACGCAGAGTTCCTTGTGGTTGTTGAGCTTTGGCTGAAAGTAACGGCGGGCCAGTTTTTTGCACGCACTGTCTTCGTTCCTGCGGCTGAAGCTTTCGTTCTTCGTGCGTGGATGGTTGAAGACCAGGCTGCGTACCAATGGATTGCTGTCATGGGCCAGGCGATGCAATACCGTGAAACTGGTCTCGTAGTGAATTGCCACAGCGGCCCGCACTTCCGCGCGCGGATGCGTTGACAGCGTGGTCAGGATGGGGCTGATCGTTGACTGATTGCGGCACAGCGCCAGGCCGACTTGCCATGGGGCGTTGCGTGCCAGCTTGGTCAGGGTATTGAAATCGGCATTCACATTGGTGGCCGCCATGAACCGCGTCTGCCAGTCGTCGGCGTCGGCGTCGGCAAGAATGGCCAGCACATTGGCCGGGGTTTTCGGGCTGACTGCCACGGCAAGGCGTACCTGCTGGTTTTCATCCTCGGCCAACTGCGCCCGGATGTCGATGGAAATGTTCGGGTTGTCCGACAGCAGGTAACGCACATAGGGATGTTCATCAGCGGCCAGGATGTCGAGCAGTTCGCCCCTGACCGCAGGGTTGCCCGCCATGCGGGCGCGCACTTCGGGCAGCGCATCACTGGCCAGCGCCAGCCCGCATTGCTCGGAGATGGATTCGGCCGAGGCCAGCCGCAAGCGCGCTTCGGGAGTGAGCTGGCTTGGACTGGACTGGAGAAAATTCGCCAGTGCAAGCTGGTACAGACGAACAGTCGAGGCGTTGATGCTGCCTAACCGGCCTTGATTGGCCATGCAATTTCCCAGCAGTGCACATGCTTCCAGGGTCGCCGGTGGAGGAACAAGGCCGAACAGC
>JBPBPY010000409.1:0-2718 GCA_050954505.1 Janthinobacterium lividum | reverse complement strand
GCTGCCGTTTTCGGTGTTCTTTGCGATTCGCGATGCCATCGCCAGCATCGGCGGGCAGCGCTTCAATCCACCGTTGAATGCGCCCGCCACCGGTGAAGAAATCCTGCGTGCCATCGAGGTGGTCAAGGCCGCCATGGCAAGCTCGATGCCGGGCGCATCATGACCAGGCTGTGGCTCGATGCCTTGCTGGGCCAGCATGAACCCATGGTGCTGGTGACGGTCGCCTCGACCACAGGCTCGGTGCCGCGCGAAGCAGGCGCCAAAATGCTGGTGACGGCCAAGGGCGAATACGACACCATTGGCGGTGGCCACCTGGAGTTCATGGCATGCGCGCATGCGCGTGCCATGCTGCAGCAGGCCGACCGGCCAGCGCATTGGCAGCATTTCCCCCTGGGACCGACGCTGGGGCAATGCTGCGGCGGCGCCGTGGTGCTGGCCTTCGAGCCGATCGATGCATGCGCCCTGGCCGGCTTCAAGCTGATGGCGCAGCGCCTGGTGGCGGGACAGTCAAGCTGCCGTGTGCGTATGCTGGCCGATGTTACCGATGGCGCCGGCAGCGATGACTGGATCATCGTTGACGGCGCGGGCAAAACCATCGGACAAGGGAGTCTCGTTGCTGCCAGCCTGGTGCCGGCCATTCTGGCGCCGCTGCAGGGTAAAACCACTTGCCAACTGCTGCGCGATGCACGGCAGCGCTGCTGGATGGTGGACCCCTGGCAGCCATTTGCCGCCCACCTGATCCTGTTTGGCGCAGGCCATGTCGGCAGCGCCCTGATCGCCACGCTTGCTGCCCTGCCCTGCCGCGTTACCTGGGTGGACGAACGGGAGGCACGTTGTGCGCCGGCATTGCCGGCCAATGTATTCTCCGAGGCCACCGACACACCCGAAGCAGTGATTGCGGCGGCGCAGCCGGGCGACAGCTATCTGGTGATGACGCACAGCCACCCGCTTGACCAGCAGCTGTGCGAGCAAATCCTGCGCCGCGG
The DNA here is from genome assembly GCA_050954505.1 of Janthinobacterium lividum. Lineage (GTDB taxonomy): Bacteria > Pseudomonadota > Gammaproteobacteria > Burkholderiales > Burkholderiaceae_D > JAQGMO01. The sequence continues at coordinate 1,732 of JBPBPY010000409.1, read as the reverse complement.
CGATTTCGGCTGGTTCGGCCTGATCGGCTCGCGCACCAAACGCATCCTGTTCGAGCGCCGCCTGGCAGCGCGCGGCATCGATGCCGCCATGCTGGCACGGATGTGCTGTCCGATTGGATTGCCAGGCATCGATGGCAAACAGCCGGCAGTCATTGCCATTGCAGTGGCCGCACAGCTGCTGCAGGTCTGGCAGCAACAGGCCTGTGCCGGCGTGCCGCAAGTGACAGGGCTCGCGCCATCAAGGGTCGGTGCTGGCCTCGACGGCGACGCTGCTGGCGGTGTACGATGAACCATCCAGAACATCAAGGTCCCAAGCCGGCACAGCGTATCAACCCACGCTGCCGCAATGGAATCGATCCCGGCCAATGGCGCGCAAGCCGGCGCGCCCTGGTGGAAAAGCACCCATGATGAACCAGCCAGATTCGATCCAGGCCTATCGCGCCAGCATCCTGCATTTCACTGCCGACCCGGCATTTTCGCCGCACGCCCATGGCTGGCACGAAGACGGCCTGCTGATTGTCCAGAATGGCCGCATTGCTGCTGCCGGCGATCATGCAGTCCTGCTTGCAAGCGTGCCGCAAGGCGTGCAGGTGCACGACCTGCGCGGCAAGATCATCATGCCCGGCTTCATCGACAGCCACATCCACTATCCGCAGACCGACATCATTGCCTCGCCTGCACCGGGCCTGCTGCCATGGCTGGAAAATTACACCTTTCCGGCAGAACGCCAGTTCGGTGAACTGCAGCATGGTGCCGCGGTAGCGGAATTCTTTCTCGACGAACTGCTGCGCAACGGCACCACCACCGCAATGGTGTATTGCACAGTGCATGGCGAATCGGTCGAGGCGTTTTTCAGGGCCAGCGCGGCACGCGGCACGCGCATGATTGCCGGCAAGGTCCTGATGGACCGCAACTGTCCCGACTACCTGCGCGATACGGCGCAATCGGGTGCGCGCGACAGCGAAGACCTGATCCGCAAGTGGCATGGCACCGGCCGCCAGCACTATGCGTTGACGCCGCGTTTCGCGCCAACCTCGAGCGAAGCGCAACTTGGTTTGACAGGAGAGCTGGCGCAAGCCTGGCCTGATGTATTCATCCAGTCCCATGTGGCGGAAAATACCGATGAAGTGGCCTGGGTCAAGGCACTGTTCCCGCAGGCGCGCAGCTACCTCGACGTCTATGACCGCCATGGCTTGCTGCGCCAGCGTGCGGTCTACGGCCATTGCATCTGGCTCGACGACATCGACCGCCAGCGCATGGCGGCAACCGGTGCGGCCGTGGCATTGTGTCCGACCTCGAACCTGTTCCTTGGCAGCGGCCTGTTCGATTTTGCCTTGGCCGATGCGGCAGAGGTGCCGTTGTCGCTGGCCACCGATGTCGGTGTCGGCACCTCGTTTTCCATGCTGCGCACAATGAATGAGCTCTACAAGGTGGCGCGCCTGGGCGGCACCTACCTGCCTGCACTGCGGCTGTTCTACCTGGCCACGCTGGGCGGCGCCCGCTGCCTGCACCTCGACGGCACCATCGGCAACTTCAGCGTGGGCAACGAAGCCGACTTCATCATTCTCGATCCAAAGGCAACGCCACTGCTGGCGCGCAGGACAGCGCAGGCCGGTTCGCTGGAAGAACTATTGTTTGCGCTGGCACTGCTGGGCGACGACCGTGTCATCAGCGCAACCTACATTGCAGGCAGACTTGCCACTGTCTAGGGCGTGTCCTCAATTCAGTTTAA
>JBPBPY010000446.1:0-2719 GCA_050954505.1 Janthinobacterium lividum | reverse complement strand
CCGATCTTTACGCCAATCGGCACCCAAATCAACGCTGCCACCAGGAGCAAGGATACAACCCGTGCCAAGGTATACAGACTGAGCACGAAAACATGCAGCACTTCGTCCCAGCCGACTTCGGCTCGCACGAAATGAAACAATGTCCACAATGCATAAAAGACGACGGCAGCGATTACCGCGTCGAAAATGCGCTGTGGCACTAGCGATGGCGAATGTGGCCGGGCCCGGATCGACGTGCCATCGTGCCGCAGTCGAAAGATCCCGAGCGAGCGCTCCATAACCCGCACAATCACCCGCGTGATTGCCTGGGTGCGTTCGGTACGCCGCAGCCATGTCAGCAGCCACGAATCCTGGGCCGTATCGCTGGTGGAATCCTCGAACCGAAATTTATCGGCCCATGCCAGCAGCGGCCTGAACAGCAACTGGTCGTACAGCATGATTCCGATGAGCATCGTCCCGATCGCCCCACCGACTGCAGCCAGGTCGCGTTGTTCGATTGCAAGGGCAATATACGACCCGATACCGGGAAGCTTGATATTTTGGTTGGACACAGAGATGGCTTCGGCAGCAACGACGAAGAACCAGCCGCCGGACATCGACATCATCATGTTCCACAAAAGCCCCGGCATGGAAAACGGTAGTTCAAGACGCCAGAATCGCTGCCACCCGGACATCTGAAACACATTCGCTGCCTCGGTCAGTTCGGCCGGCACCGTGCGAAAGCTCTGATACGCGCTAAACGCCATGTTCCATGCCTGGGAAGTAAAAATTGCGAAAATTGCGGCACATTCCACACCCAGGAGATTGCCGGGAAAAAGCGCAATGAAGGCTGTTACAGTGATTGATAGAAACCCGAGAATGGGAATCGACTGCAAGATGTCCAGCAATGGCACCAACACTTTTTCAGCCGCCCGATATTTGGTCGCCACGGCAGCAAAGGCGCAACTGAACACCAGCGAGGCGCCAAGGGCAATAAACATGCGCAACGAGGTGCGCAGCAGATAATAGGGAAGATTTTCTGCACCGAGGGAGAGGGGCAGATCCTGCCCGAGCTGGTATGGCCGGGCCATCTGGCCGCCGCCATAGGCGAGCAATACCAACAAAGCGAATATGATCGGCAGCAAGGCCCAATCCCAGCGGTTACCGCCGGCCTCGACCACCTGTTTCGGGAAGAACTGTCTTTTTTTGCTCATGTGAATACTTTCCAAGACGCCGTGCACCGGCCATTGTCAATGGCGAACGGCAACACCGGTTGCAAGACGCAACTCGAACGGGAGCCCGAAGATCGATTGGAAACATGAGTGACGAAGGCTAGCTTCACCGCTCGACGCCGCACCCTGTCACACAAGGCGGGCAATTGAAAGCCACGCTTTGCTACACTGGATACTCGGCCTGAGATCGAACCCTGTTACCTGTACAAGCAGCCACGCGTGCTCCGTAAGATTGAAAACAGCCGAAGTCTAACCATGCCCCTGGGCAGCGTCAAGCAAAAATCCAACGCAAGCCATCTCACGCCTTCTATCTCATGGCATTGTCATTAATCGGTCGTTTGTTTTCCTTCAGCCGTTGAGTTTCCAGTGCCTCGCGCCTGTACTGTCGCGCAACGGAGTGATAGAACGGTCTTGGACAGATTATGCGCGCAACCGATGACGCGATCAGGGTTGCAGCCAACAGGAACAGCAGCGTGTCCTGCGCACGCGTCATCTCCATCACGATTACGCTGGCAGTGATCGGCGCCTGGGTCGCTGCAGCAAGAAATGCGGCCATTGATATGAGTGCCAGGACATGCGGCTCGCCGATACCGTGAAACAGGTACCCGATGTTTTCGCCGATGCCTGCACCGATCGCAAGCGATGGCGTAAATATTCCGCCTGGAATACCGGCAAAATACGACATGACGGTGGCTGCCCACTTGGCAAGGCCAAACCATTGTGTTCCAGTCGACCGTCCATCCAATAGCACCGCAGCTTGCTCGTAGCCGGTGCCATAGGTCGCCCCTGCGGTCAGCCAGCCGAGCAGCGCCACGACGGCACCACACAGGAAAGCGACAACCAGGGGATGCCGCGCATATTGCGACTGCATTGCCGCAGGCAGCAGGCGTCCCAGGCCCGTACTCAGGGTCTTCGAAAAAACTCCCCCGAGGAATCCATTGATCAGGGCGCATACCAAAACCGCTTTCCATGAATCGCGCAGCACCAGGATCGAATCGCTTGCATGAAAATACAAATGGTTGCCCAATACGGACAAGGACAAGAAACCTGCCGTCAACACACCCGACAATACAATACGATCCCATCGTATTGCCGTACCGCGACCTAGCTCCTCGATCGCAAAGACTACGCCAGCCAGGGGTGTATTGAACGCTGCAGCCAAGCCGCCGGCCGCACCGGCCGCGATCAGCGCCTCTGGTGCAAAGCCCAGGCGCAGGTGTAGCTTTTGATGCCACCACCGCCCCCAGACCGTCATCAGCGCAGCGCCGACCTGAACCGATGGCCCCTCGCGGCCGCTCGACGCGCCTGCCAGCAATGCGGCGGCAGTCAATACGATTTTCCAACATGCCTGACGGACCGATACCAGCAGTGTCTGCGCACCACTGTTAGCCGGCAGCGACATTGCTGCGATCACTTGTGGGATACCGCTGCCCCTCGCCTGCGGTGCATAACGCATGGTCAGCCAGCGCAACCCTGCAAAACCGAATGGCAACATGATGAATGCGCTC
>JBPBPY010000327.1:0-2724 GCA_050954505.1 Janthinobacterium lividum | reverse complement strand
TTCAGAAGACTCGTGACCTCGCTTTAGAAATTGGGCGTTACGCTCGAAGAAAGCTAGCGTATGAGCTGATATTGCGACTCTGGAAGTCCTGTTCATATCAATCACTCTATCAGGGGCTGTACATTTCCTAGAATTGCTACAGAAGAGTTGCCCCAGGCAGATTCGCGTCGGGCACTAGTGCATACCTGATTGCATGGACCATTCAAGGTGATGAAGAAGCTCCACTGACCATGCTTAGCTCATCGACGAATCCGTAGACCTCGAGCTCGAAGTTGATGGCCACAGAGGTGCCTTGCAAGCGTGCCTTGCTTTGAGGAAGCAGAAACCAGACCTGAAGATCTTATTGTCGGTGGGGAGCACCAAGTACCACAGTCAAGCTTTCCAGTGGGCCACAGGAGAGGCCTTCAGGAAAGACTTTGCAAACTCACTACGGTCGTTGGTGATGAGGCTAGGCCTGAATGGCGTCGACGGTTAGTCTTTGTTTAGAATTTAAGTGATGAAACGACTTTACGCTGAGACGACGCAGTCGGCTGGCATACGCCTCAGACCCTCCAGGAAGGCAAGCAGCTTATCGAGTTCCTCGCAATCCTGCGCGGATATCTGCCGAAAAATGACGGCTTCACGATTGCCGTGGCCTTGTCCGGCGAGCATTTAGCGCTCGAGAAACTTGGACCGGACATCGACCAGCTCAACTTCTTCGCAGACATTATCAACATCAGGACATACGACTTCACTGGCCCCGAAGCTCCCCTCTCTGGTCATCATGCCCAACTTCTTTCCCCAACTCTGCCTTGTAGCCAACCCGTCAGCCAGTCCTGCCAGGCCGCCCTCAACTACTTGTTCCACAACAAAGTGCGAATGGCTCAGGTCGTGCTGGGCATTCCTTGTTATGCACGAGAATTCATCGGAGCTACTGGACCTGGGCAGGAACACAAGGGAACCAGAGATCTACCATATAAACAGCTGTCATGTCTGGGTGCAGCTGAGCAGGTGGATCTCATGGTCAAAGCCGCGCATGCTTGTGATGGTTCGTCCTGGATATCGTACGACAACGTGGAGACGGTCAGCGACAAAGCCGCATTTGCAAGGCTGCAGGGTCTTGGGGGATTGTTCTACTGCGAGGTGACTGGAGACAAGCAGAATGCAGATAGCCTGATAGCGGCTGGGCATGATAACTTTCGAGGAGGCTGAGTGAGGATCTTCTCTTTCCAAGCATGTTCTGCATAGGATCACATTATCTGGTGAAATCCTGGACACATCGGAATCGTCCCACAGGAACTTTGCGCGAGCACAAAGGCATAGACAGTGCTGGATGTACCACACATCTCGGCCGCTCTCACGCATCCATTTCGTTGATATGACTATTTCGGCTACGACTATTTCGGCTACGACTATTTCGGCTGCGTACAGGAAATAGAAACACACGAATTGCCGGCAACACTGTACCCACCACTCCCCAGCAGATAAGCTCGAGAAAGCTGTCATATTCCAAAAAGTGCTATTGGTGGTAGTCGGGACTCAATAACACAGATGAAAGCTGCATATGTTGGTGCATTTGACATGTCATGCATCGGGACTTAATTCAAGGGTGGTTAGCGTTGCTACGATATCATCTACATCGTATGATAGAATGTATGTAGGTAGACCCTTACTAAGAGCATGTACGCAATTATTGGTTTGCACCGCACCTGCAGCTATGTCGTACAATCATTTTGCTATCAGCGAAAAGGTCGATGCCGTTGAGGCTTGAAGTTGAAGCGCTTTGAGTGGGGGAAGGGCGGAACGGATGTTGTTTGAAGGTAGAGCTTACTTAGTTTCGTTGATACCATTCATTTTCTGGCTAGTTACACCGCTAGAACACATAAGGAATGGCAAACACCTAACGGATGATTTGCATCGTAGAGAGCGCGAATCAGCTCTGGCACGTCTAGCCCCACAATCTCCTCCCCACCTGTCAGTGTTACCTGCGGAAGCTCTGCAATTCTCCAGTACATCCTCGTGCAAGGCTGGTCCCTCGTACCCACACGATCCGGCTTTCGTCTTTCCTTACGCGATTCCCTTGGTCTAGGCACTAATTCTAGATCGACAGCCACGGAAAAGGCAGAGGGCATCATGATTCACGAGTCACGACCAAAATCTAATTCAATCGTATGCAATATTCATTTATCGAATCCGGTTGCGATTACTGCTTCCACAATCTCGCAATAGCTTTTGGATAAGACACCTCTAGCATGGCTACCGAGGAAATCTTCGAGTCATGCCTTCCCATCCTCAAAGACGACGCGATCGAGGAGGAGGACAAGGTCGACCAACTTGAGGAGTTCGTGCGAAAGCAACACAAGCTATCTGGCAAGGCACTCGACACTGTCGTCTTGGACGTTCTACACCGCTCGCGCAATGGAGGCGTCCTGTCTTCCTCCCCTACACACACTATCCTCAAGAGTCGCTCGCCTGCACCATGGCAGCAATCTTCACGAAGCGCAACACCACTTGGCCAGTCACCTCGCAGCGCGACAGCCAGTCCGACTCCCTATGCCGCGCAGAGACCTTCATTTCTACGCATGAAGTCTGGAGGTTCACCTTTCTCCTCACCCAAGCCTTCGCCTCGATTTGCATTCGCAGCACCTAATATCCCCGGAAGTCCTAGCTTGGATTCTTATGAATTCACGCCCAGTTCCACAACCCAAGATTACTTCGACTTTGGGAGTGAGGGGAACCATGATA
>JBPBPY010000362.1:0-2733 GCA_050954505.1 Janthinobacterium lividum | reverse complement strand
GACATCAAAGAGCATCGGTACTGCAATCTCGGTGGAAGAATTTCTGGCTAACGCCGCCGCCCGGACGTCTGCGCAGTAGAACCCGCGAAGCGAAAAGCACGACGATCGAAGGGTGTCCGGCCACGCTGGCAAGGCCAGGCAATCTCCTTGGCGCAGCCGGCAGCAAAGTGGTCAGCTTGCTCGCGTTGTGCAGCGGCGCCGCTTTTGCGGCGCCGGCTTTCGAAAGCCGAGGAACTGCTGGACCCGCTCGAGCGAGCTGCCAGGCTGCGTCATGGGTTGGATCGGCTGAGATGGACGTTGAAGGATTGGCGTGGATTTCCAACTACTTCCCGATACAGAACCGGCTGAAAATCACCCCCAGCAAATCATCCGAACTGAATGCGCCGGTGATGCTGCTGAGCCGGTCCTGTGCCAGCCTCAACTCTTCGGCAAACAGATCCAGCGCCTGGTCGCTGCGCGCGGCCAGGTCGGCGGCCACGGCGAGATGGTCGCGCGCTGATTTCAATGCCCTCAGGTGGCGCTCGCGTGCCAGGTACAGCGATTCGCCGGTTTGCTGCCAGCCGGCGATGCGCAGCAATTCCGAACGCAGCAGTTCCATGCCGGCGCCGTCTGTGGCAGACAGATAGACATGGCTGGACGCGGCCAGGATGTCGATGCCTGGCTGGTGGCCGGAGAGATCGATCTTGTTCCACAGACGAATGACTGGAATATCGTCGGGAAAGCGGTCGAGGATGCGCTCATCGGCCAGCGTCGGGCCACGGCTGGCGTCAAGCATGTGCAGGATGACGTCGGCATTTTTCACCGCGCCCCAGGTGCGCTCGATGCCAATGCGCTCGACTTCGTCGCTGGCTTCCGATGCATCGCGTATGCCTGCAGTGTCGACGATGTTCAGCGGGATGCCCTCGATCTGAATGGTTTCGGTGACCTTGTCGCGCGTGGTGCCGGCAATTGGCGTGACGATGGCCACGTCCGAGCCTGCCAAGGCATTGAGCAGCGATGACTTGCCCACATTCGGCTGCCCTGCCAGCACGACATTCAACCCTTCGCGCAGCAAGGCACCCTGGGCGGCGTTGCGAAAGGCCTGTTCCAGCGATGCGCGAATGGCGTCGAGCTGACCGCGGGCATCGGATTGTTCAAGGAAATCGATTTCCTCTTCCGGAAAATCGAGCGTGGCTTCGACCAGCATGCGCAACTGCGTCACCTGTTCGACCAGGCCATGCACCACGCGCGAGAAGGGACCCGACAACGATTGCGTCGCCGAGCGCGCTGCGGCTTCGGTAGAGGCATCGATCAGGTCGGCCACGGCTTCCGCCTGGGCCAGGTCGAGTTTGTCATTGAGATAGGCGCGGCGCGTGAATTCGCCCGGCTCGGCCAGCCGCAGGCCAATCGAGGCGCCCGCTTCCAGGCAGCGCGCCAGCAGCATTTGCATCACCACCGGGCCGCCATGGCCCTGCAGTTCCAGCACGTCTTCACCAGTGTAGGAAAACGGCGCCTTGAAGTGCAGCGCCAGGCCCTGGTCGATGGTGCGGCCATTGGCATCGATGAAATCGAGATAGGTCGCGTGACGCGGCACCAGAGTGGCAGCGCTTGCCAGCCTGAGTACGGCCGCAATCACCGGAGCGAGGTTCTTGCCGGACAGGCGCAGGACGCCAATACCACCGCGTCCTGGGGCAGTGGCAATGGCAACGATGGGGGAAGTGTCGATAGTCATCATGGGATTTTAGAACCGGGAGCACGAATCGTAGCGCAATAAAAAAAGCCCGTGGCAATTTTGCGCACGGGCTTTTTTGGAAACCGGCCACGTAGCCAGTCAGACAGCAGTCAGGCACACATCATGCACACATCAGGCGGCCTTCGGTTTGCCACCTTCGACGCGCCGTGTGATCACCGTTTGCTGCGCAATCGACAGGCAGTTGTTGACCACCCAGTACAGCACCAGGCCCGACGGGAAGAAAAAGAACATGAAGGAAAATGCCAGCGGCATGAACATCATGACTTTTGCCTGGATCGGATCAGCCGGCTTTGGATTGAGCTTGGTCTGCACGAACATCGACACTGCCATCAGCACCGGCAGGATGAAGAAAGGATCGGGCGAAGCCAGATCATGGATCCAGCCGATCCACGGCGCATTGCGCATTTCCACGCTGGCCAGCAAGACCCAGTACAGCGCAATGAACACCGGAATCTGCACCACGATCGGCAGGCAGCCGCCGAGCGGGTTGATCTTCTCGGTCTTGTAGAGTTCCATCATGGCCTGGTTCATCTTCACCGAGTCGCCCTTGTGGCGCTCGCGGATGGCGGTCATCTTCGGCGTAACCAGCTTCATCTTTGCCATGCTGCGATAGCTGGCTGCCGAAAGCGGAAAGAACGCCAGCTTGATCAGGATGGTCAGCACGATGATGGTGAAGCCCCAGTTGCCCAGAACCTTGTGGATCTGCGTCATCAGCCAGAAGATCGGCTTGGCGACGATGGTCAGCCAGCCATAGTCCTTGACCAGGTCGAGGCCGGGCGCGAGTTTTTCCAGCACGGCCGATTCCTGCGGGCCGGAATACAGGCGCGTATCGATGGTGGCCGAGGCGCCCGGCGCAATGCTGCCCAAGGGCACAATGCTGCCGACCGAAGACAGATGCTCGCCCACCTTCTGGGAAAAGATCTCGCGTGGCGTATTGTCGGGGAACAGGAAGGCCGAGACAAAATAATGCTGCACCATCGAGACCCAGCCGTCATTGCTCT
>JBPBPY010000435.1:0-2748 GCA_050954505.1 Janthinobacterium lividum | reverse complement strand
GGGTAATTTTCCAGATGGCGGTAGGAGTACAGGCGCTCGATGCCGTCGCTTGGGGCAACCAGCACAGCGCTGCCGGTGCGGTTCTTTTTCATGGCCACGAACAGCGGCGCCTTTGAATAATTCTGCCCAAGCTGCTCATCATTGAATGGACGCCGCAGCATCAGGCTGCCGTCATCGCGGCCGAACACGATGGCGCCGTCTTCGCCAATGTCGAAGCCGCTGTAGAAAACCCGGAAATAATCCATGGAAATGGTGGCCAGCACCACGCCGCCAAACGAACCGTCGACATTGGTGATGCGGCGTGACATGGGGATCACCCATTCGCCGGTCGTGCGGCTCTCGATCGGCAGGCCGATGTACGACTTGGTGCCGGAATGGGTCACGTGATACTGGAAATAGTCGCGGTCGGCATTGTTGTACTGGCCTGGCACCACCGGTTTCATCGAGTTGACCAGCCAGTCGCCATTGCCGTCATAGACGAAGATGCCGTGCAGTGGTGCCAGTTCCTTGGTTTGCTTTGCCAGCAGCTTGCGCAGGCGCTCCAGCGCTGCCGGACCGGTGCCCTCGGATTCCACCCGTTCGACCAGTCCCAGCAGCACTGCATCGGCGACAGTCAAGGTGTCATCGGCATGCTGTGCCAGCGCGCGGGCAATGTTGGTCATGGCGACATCGGCCTCGGCCAGCTGGTTGTTGCGGTCGCTCCAGGTACGCCACGCATCGACGGCCACCAGCGAGATGCATACCAGCAGCAGGAACAGCGATGCCAGCACCACCGCAGGGATGCGTCTCTTGCCACCTGCCTTGGCCTCGGCAGCGCCGCCAGGGACATTGCCGGCATTGACAATGCTGTCGGCAAGACGACCGGCAGCACTTTGCGCATTGCGGGCGATGTCGTTGTCGGTTGCGATGCGAGGCTTCATCTGGTCTTCGGGCAAGATAGAGGACTCCTGTTGGTGTGTTGCATTTTAAGTCAGCTCACCCATTGAATAATTGAAATATTTCCACGAGTCTATAAATAAAGCGGAAATATTGCTTAGAAACCAACTATTTTGTTGCTTTTATTTAACTTGAGATCTCTGGTCGCTGGCTAGTTGCAGCCGTGCGCGGAAAGCTGACGTCACTGTCCTCAAGCGCAATTCGTGGTCTGCACCAATTTCAGCCCCGGTTTCAATGCCAGTTGAGCGGTGTCAAAGCGGGTCCGGGATAGTGGCATGGGGTCGCCATGGGGGTGGTTTAATGAATGCATATCCCACCCAGCCATTTCCGCGAGGTTTCATGAAAATTCCCCAACCAGGCCAATCCGGCGGCGCTGCCCAGCATGCCGCGTCCCAGGCATCGCCAGCACTTTCCGCACACACCACACACACCACACAAACCACACAAACCACACAAGGCATGCAGTCGACCCTGCCAACGCTGCCACCGCAGGCGCAATCGAATGCCCATGGCCAGGCTCAACCCCAGTCACCCGGCCAGCGGCCTGCAGCGCCGGCACTTGAAGAAGAAGGCGGGCAGGGTACGCTGTCGCGGCGCGGTTTCCTGGCCCTGGTCGGTGCCAGCGGTGCTGCCGGCGCAATCTCCTCCAGCCAGGTGCTTGCTGCCGCACCTGCAGCGGCGGGCGTCCCGGCTGGTGCAGCGGGGGCCGGGCCGCTCACGCGCCTGACCGTCAACGGCGTGGCGCGCGAGAGCACGGTGGATGTGCGCACCAGCCTGCTCGACTACCTGCGCGAAAACCTGCAATTGACCGGTACCAAGAAAGGCTGTGACCATGGCCAGTGCGGCGCCTGCACCGTGCATGTGAATGGGCGGCGCGTCAATTCCTGCCTGAGCCTGGTGGCGAGCCACGAGGGCGACCAGATCACCACCATCGAAGGGCTGGGCACACCGGTGACGCTGCACCCGATGCAGTCTGCCTTCGTCCAGCATGACGGCCTGCAATGCGGCTACTGTACCTCGGGGCAGATCATGTCGGCAGTGGCTTTGCTAAAGGAGCCCTGTGGGCGCAGCAATGCCGATGTCAAGGAAGCCATGAGCGGCAATATCTGCCGCTGTGGCGCGTATTCCAATATCGTTTCGGCGATCCAGCAGGTTCGCAACGTCTAGGAAGCCGCCATGCATACATTTGAACTGACCCGCGCACAAAGCGTGCTCGAAGCCGTGCGCCTGGGCGCGCAGGGCGCCAACGCCGCTCCTGTAACCAATGCCTCCGGCGCCAACAGCGCCGCCAAGGGAGCACAAAGCGACGCCGCCACCGCCATGCCTGCCATGCGCTTTCTGGCCGGCGGCACCACCTTGCTCGACCTGATGAAACTCGACGTCGAACAGCCCAGCCAAGTGCTCGACATCAGCCGGCTGCCGCTGGCCGACATCACCGCGACTGCCGATGGCGGCCTGAAGATCGGCGCCATGGTGCGCAATGCCGACCTGGCCCATGACCCGCGTGTGATCAAGGACTACGCGGTCCTGAGCCAGGCCTTGCTGGCAGGCGCTTCTGCGCAATTACGCAACATGGCAACCACCGGCGGCAACCTGCTGCAGCGCACCCGCTGCGTTTATTTCCGCGACACCGCAGCGTCCTGCAACAAGCGCCAGCCCGGCAGCGGCTGCGCCGCGCTGGACGGCTTCAACCGCAACCTGGCCATCCTGGGCACCAGCGAGCACTGCATCGCCAGCAATCCATCGGATATGAATGTGGCGCTGGCAGCCCTCGAGGCAGTGATCCACACCAGCAGCGCAGCCTGTGAACGC
>JBPBPY010000395.1:0-2748 GCA_050954505.1 Janthinobacterium lividum | reverse complement strand
TGCAGGATGGAGACCAATCCAGCCAGCGGCATACGGTAACGCAGAATATCGAAGATGCCGATATTGCTGTATTGCGGCCGGCTCTTTTTGTCATTATTGACGCTTACGGCTTCAGACATGTAACACCTTTCCAGACAAGTAATCCCGAATTTTCGCTCATTTTGTGCAACACACCAATAACTATTATGCTTTTAAGGCAATATATCTGCCGGCTTTGACAACAGCGCGAATTTTACTCTTCCTGCAGCTTTGCCCCCTGGAATTGCTCACGGTCCGTTGCCGGCAGCACAGCCAGGGAAATTTCCGGCAAGGGCCTGGTCACGGCCTCAGCGCCAATCATCGGCATCGACCTGGTCGGGGCTGCACCGCAAGTCACCGGCCTCGACCTACTTTACGACAGTTCATTCTGATAGTGATGGCGCTGCGTCAAGTAAAGGCTTCTTCGCACTTCCACCGGCTTGTCTCCATATGTGTACGAGATGCGCTGCACGGAGAGCAAGGGCGTTCCAAGCGTTATGTCGAGCAGCTCGGCGACTTCCTGTCCGGCACTCACGGCGCGAATACTTTCGGTAGCGCGAATCATGCGCGTGCCGAATTCGGCTTCGAACAAGCCGTACATCGGTCCGTGGTAAGCCACCAGCCGCTCGGCTGTCAGTCCCTTGAACAGGGCGCCGGGCAGCCACAGTTCCTCGGCGATGGTCGGCAAGCCATCGAATGCCTGCACGCGGCGAATGAAGATCACCGAATCGCTGCCCTTGATTTCCAGTTGCCTGGCCACCTCGGCGGGTGCACGCATGCGCCGTACTTCCAGCACCCGGTTGTCAGGGTTGTGCACATCGCCGACATCGGGTTTCAGGCGCAGGAAACGAAACTGCGCCCGGTCCTCGTGATGGGTGGCGACAAAGGTGCCCTTGCCCTGGCGGCGCACCACCAGGTTTTCTGCCGCCAGTTCATCGATGGCCTTGCGTACCGTGCCCTGGCTGACCTTGAAGCGCGCTGCCAGCTCGACCTCGCTGGGAATGAGTTCGCCGGGACGCCACTCGCCCGATTGCAGGCTTTGGGTGAGCAGCGCCTTGATCTGCTGATAGAGAGGACTGAACTGCGGAGCACTCGACTGCGGCGCATTGGTCTGCTGAGCATTGAACTGCGGCGCATTGGGCTGAGCAGCGCTGGACTGCGGTGCACTCGATGACGGTGCACTCGATTGCGCCGAACTGAACCGGGGTGGACTGGGCTGCGGCAGCCCAGGCTGTAAAGGATTGCCAGGCGGCGTGCTCGCTGTTTCGCAGTTCCCGGATGCTGGCGCGGCATCGGCAGGGCCGGAAGCGGAATGACCAGACGAATTGGAAGGCGCAGAAGACATATGGTGACATTTCACCACAAATGGGCCCTTTCCGTCCAGAAAAAAAGTAAGGTGATATGTCTTATATAAGACATAAGAGGAGGATGGCGGGATTGACATGAGGTAATCTGACGCCTACACTCGCTGGCACGTTTCACCTGTATTATTGCTCCTCCCCTACCCCGAGAACACTCGATACCCATCAAAACTTTGGAGATATGACATGGCTAAAGCCCCAATGCGTGTTGCCGTAACCGGCGCCGCCGGCCAGATCGGCTATTCCCTCTTGTTCCGCATTGCCAATGGCGACCTGCTTGGAAAAGACCAGCCAGTGATCCTGCAATTGCTGGAAATCCCTGATGAAAAAGCCCAGAAAGCGCTCAAGGGCGTGATGATGGAAATCGACGATTGCGCATTCCCGCTGCTGGCAGGCATGAGCGCCCATGGTGATGCCATGACCGCATTCAAGGATGCCGACGTCGCCCTGCTGGTTGGCGCGCGTCCACGCGGCCCCGGCATGGAACGCAAGGATCTGCTGGAAGCGAATGCGCAGATCTTCACCGTTCAAGGCAAGGCACTCGACAAGGTTGCATCGCGCAATGTCAAGGTGCTGGTGGTCGGCAATCCCGCCAACACCAATGCCTACATCGCCATGAAGTCGGCGCCCTCGCTGCCGGCGAAAAACTTCACCGCCATGCTGCGCCTGGACCACAACCGCGCCGCATCGCAAATCGCCGCCAAGACCGGCAAGCCGGTCGCGTCGATCGAAAACCTGTTCGTCTGGGGCAACCACTCGCCGACCATGTATGCCGATTACCGCTTCGCCACCATCGATGGCCAGTCGGTCAAGGATTTGATCAACGACGAAGCCTGGAACCGCGACACCTTCCTGCCGACCGTCGGCAAGCGCGGTGCCGCGATCATCGAAGCGCGCGGCTTGTCGTCGGCAGCCTCGGCCGCCAACGCCGCCATCGACCATGTGCGCGACTGGGTGCTGGGCACCAACGGCAAGATCACCACCATGGGCGTGCCATCGGATGGCTCCTACGGCATCCCTGAAAGCACCATGTTCGGCTTTCCGGTCACCACCGAAAATGGCGAATACAAGATTGTCCAGGGTTACGACATCGATGCATTCTCGCAAGAGCGCATCAACCTGACGCTGAAGGAATTGACCGAAGAGCGCGACGGCGTCAAGCATCTGCTTGGTTAATTGAACACGTGATCAGCCTGGCCGGAGGGAAAACGCGCAGCACGCGAATTCCCTCCGGCCATTGTGCATTCTGTTTTGGAGTATCGATGAAAAAATTCCTCACCGCCCTGCTGTTGCTGGGCGCTTCGCTGGGGCTGGCCACACCGGCAGTCCAGGCACAAACCGACAGCGACACCGCGGTCAAGAAAACCAC
>JBPBPY010000062.1:0-2761 GCA_050954505.1 Janthinobacterium lividum | reverse complement strand
CAAGGCAGGCCAGGGTCGGAAAAATGCTGGCGTATGCCCAGCGGGAAGGCAGCAAAACCGCGGTCGGAGGCGACAAAGTTGCGCGAACGCGGCAGGCTGCGCCAGAATTCCGCGCCGGCCAGCAAACCCAGCAAGCCAATGGCGCCCAGCGCCACCCGCCAGGAAAAGAAGTCGCTCAGAATGGCACTGACCAGCCGTCCGGTCATGCCACCGAATGCGCTGCCGGCGATGTACAGCCCCATCGACAAGCCCAGCGAGGCTGGATCGATTTCTTCGCCCAGGTAAGTCATGGCAATGGCGGGAATGCCGCCCAGCGAAGCACCCAGCAAGGCGCGCATGATGACCAGATGGGAAAAGTCGGACGCAAAAGCGCACAACAAGGTCATCAGGGCGGCCGTCAGCATGGCGGCCACCATCAAGCCCTTGCGGCCGATGCGGTCGGAAATGGCGCTGGTGACCAGCATGGAAACGGCCAGCGTGGCGGTGGAAATCGACAGCGACAGGCTGCTCTGGGCAGCGGTGAGGGCAAATTCGCGCGACAGCAGAGGCAGCAAGGGCTGGATGCAGTACAGCAGGCCAAAGGTGGAAAAGCCGCCAAAGAACAGGGCGCGGTTGGTGCGTTTGAATTCGGCCGTGCCTTTCATGATGCGCGTGCCGGCGCTGGGGGCAGTGGTGGCCGCAGCCGCAGCGCTGGCTGCGTTGGCTGCGTTGGCCGACGCAGCCGCTGTCTCGGCTGGAATGGTCTCGGCTGGAATGGTATCGGCAAGGGTGGCGGCGCCCGTGGCCGCGACAGCTTCTTCGGCAACAGCCGCCTTTGTGTGGCCGGCTGACTTGGCGGCTGCGGCATCATGGGCAACGGAGGCAACGGAGGCAACGGACGCAACGGAGGCAGCAGTGTCGACGCCGGGGCACGGGGGTACGGCGGTGGATTCAGGCATGGAGACTTGAGGCAATGGGCGCACTGTGATTATGCCTTGGAATGGGCAAGCACGTGATTGCCGCCCTGACATGTCCTGCGCATGGCATCTTCGGTTATGCTTGCAGATCTGCCGAATTCGAATAACTGCAACTTCAATTTATTTATACATACTATGGCAAATTACGTCTACACCATGAACAAGGTGGGCAAGATCGTCCCACCAAAACGCCAGATCCTGAAAGACATTTCGCTGTCGTTTTTTCCCGGTGCGAAAATCGGCGTACTGGGCCTGAATGGCTCGGGCAAATCGACGCTGCTGAAAATCATGGCCGGCATCGACAAGGACATCATCGGCGACGCCGTACCGATGCCGGGCCTGAACATCGGCTACCTGCCGCAGGAACCGCAGCTCGATCCGGAACAGACCGTGCGCCAGGCCGTCGAAGGCGGCCTCGGCGAAGCCTTCGAAGCCAAGGCCAAACTCGAAGCGGTGTACATCGCCTATGGCGAGCCCGATGCCGACTTCGATGCGCTGGCCACCGAACAGGCGCGCCTGGAAGCCATCATCGCCACGGCCGACGGCGGCGGCAACCTCGACCAGCAGCTTGAAATGGCGGCCGACGCACTGCGCCTGCCACCGTGGGACGCCAAGATCGGCGTGCTCTCGGGTGGTGAAAAACGCCGCGTGGCACTGTGCCGGCTCCTGCTCTCCAAACCCGACATGCTGCTGCTCGATGAGCCGACCAACCATCTGGACGCCGAATCGGTCGACTGGCTGGAACAGTTCCTGCAGCGCTTTCCAGGCACCGTGGTGGGCATCACCCATGATCGCTACTTCCTCGACAATGCAGCCGAATGGATCCTGGAACTCGATCGCGGCCATGGCATTCCATGGAAGGGCAACTACAGTTCGTGGCTGGAGCAAAAGGGCGACCGCCTGAAGCAGGAAGAAGCCACCGAATCCTCGCGCCAGAAAACCATCCAGAAGGAACTCGAATGGGTGCGGCAAAACCCCAAGGGCCGGCAAGCCAAGAGCAAGGCGCGTCTGGCGCGCTTCAATGAATTGTCGGAACACGAATATCAGAAGCGCAACGAAACCCAGGAAATCTTCATTCCCGTGGCCGAGCGCCTGGGCAATGAAGTCATCGAATTCAAGAACGTCAGCAAGTCGTATGGCGAGCGCATGCTGATTGAAAACCTCAGCTTCAAGATTCCACCGGGCGCCATCGTCGGCATCATCGGCCCCAACGGCGCCGGCAAGTCGACACTGTTTCGCATGATCACGGGCAAGGAACAGCCGAATGCGGGCGAAGTGGTGCTGGGCGCGACCGCGCGCATTTCGCTGGTCGACCAATCGCGCGAGTCACTGGAAAACAACAAGACCGTCTTTGAAGATGTCACCGGCGGGGCCGACAACCTGACCGTTGGCCGTTTCGAAATGCCGTCACGCGCCTATCTGGGCCGCTTCAACTTCAAGGGTGGCGACCAGCAAAAGATCGTCGGCAACCTCTCCGGCGGTGAGCGCGGCCGCCTGCACCTGGCCAAGACCCTGCTCATGGGCGGCAACGTCCTGCTGCTCGATGAACCGTCGAACGATCTGGACGTGGAAACCCTGCGCGCGCTGGAAGATGCCTTGCTTGAATTTGCCGGCAGCGTGCTGGTGATCTCGCATGATCGCTGGTTTCTCGATCGCATCGCCACCCATATCCTGGCGTTCGAAGGCAATTCGCAGGTCAGCTTTTTCGACGGCAATTACCAGGAATACGAAGCGGACAAGAAAAAGCGTCTCGGCGATGAAGGTGCGAAACCGAAGCGGATTCGCTACAAGCCGATTTCCTACTA
>JBPBPY010000323.1:0-2769 GCA_050954505.1 Janthinobacterium lividum | reverse complement strand
CCGGGATCGCGTGCCGAAAATTTCAGACCCAGCAATGTGGTGGCCAGGCCGGGCGTTACCTTTGGTGTGATATCGCCAAGAATAAATTTCGGAATCAGTTTCACCGTCAACATGGGTTTTCCGTTCAAGTCTTGAAAAGTGGAGGAGGGGAGAGCTGGCTGAGCAAGGCATGCCGGCCGCTGTCGTGCTGGCGCAAGCGCGCTGCCGGCGCGAGGATGACATCGAGTCGTTCACCCAGGGTCTGTGCCGCCTGCATGAAATTTTCCAGCACGCTGCAAAACAACGTGAAATCGGTCACGGCAATCTCGCGCGTGTAACGAAACAGCAAATTGCCGCTGCCGGCGTCATAGGCCAGCGCGCCTGCCCGTGTGGCTTGCCGGGGCAGGTTCAGTTGAAGAATGTCCTGGAACGCCAGGGTGCTGGTGGTGGCGGGAAGTTTCCTGATGTCGCGCAGCAGGTGGAATTCGGTGGCGTCAGGCTTGGCGACCGAGATCAGGCAGCCTGGATTGCCATCGGCAAACAGCTCGCACAGACCGACATCATTGAGATGCATGCCGGCGTCGCCAGGATTGATCCTGGCAAGCCAGCCATTTACCGTGTCCCATGCCGTCATGCGCGTCCTTTACCATTTGACATGAGTTGCAGAAAGCACGGGACAGTTCCATCAATAGTGAAGAAAAAGCAGGTTTGCCAGGCGAGCTCGAAAGCTCAGCGACTGGTCTCAAGCGCTCCAAGGCAGCGCAGACCGGACTGCGCCAGAGCAGACCAGGCCAGACCGCACCCGGCACCGCACGGCCCGGCCCGGCCCGGCCAAAGCATCTGCCTACTTGGCCGTCGGCATGACGAACTCCGCGCCCTTGACGATGCTTTCGGGCCAGCGCTGCATGATCGATTTCTGCCGGGTGTAGAAGCGCACACCCTCTTCGCCGTAGGCATGCATGTCGCCAAACAGGCTTTTCTTCCAGCCGCCAAATCCCTGCCAGGCCATCGGCACCGGAATGGGAACATTGATGCCGACCATGCCCACCTGGATGCGGCGGCCGAATTCACGCGCCACATGGCCGTCACGCGTGAAACAGGAAACGCCGTTGCCGAATTCATGCGCATTGACCAAGTCGATTGCCGCGCTCAGATCAGCGACGCGCACGCAGGACAGTACCGGTCCGAAGATCTCTTCCTTGTAGATCTTCATTTGCGCAGTGACATGATCGAACAGCGTGCCACCGGTCCAGAAACCATTTTCACAACCGCTGCCGGCATCGCTGGCCTTGAAGCTGCGGCCGTCGACCAGCAGCTGCGCCCCTTCGTTGACACCCGCTTCAATGTAGCCATTGATGCGTGCCAGGGCGGCACTGGTAACGATGGGCCCCATTTCGGCCGACAGGTCGGTACCGTTGCGGATCTTCAGCGCCTGCGCGCGGGCGCTGAGCAGCGGAATGAGCCGCTCGGCGACATCGCCCACCAGCACCGCGACGGAAATGGCCATGCAGCGTTCGCCGGCCGAGCCGTAGCCGGCGCCTACCAGTGCATCGACCGCCTGTTCCAGGTCGGCGTCCGGCATGACCACCATATGGTTCTTCGCTCCGCCCAGCGCCTGCACGCGTTTGCCGTGGTGGGCGCCAGTCTCGTAGATGTAGTTGGCAATTGGCGTGGAGCCGACAAACGAGACTGCCCGGACATCGGGGTGGACCAGCAATGCATCGACGGCTTCCTTGTCTCCCTGCACGACATTGAAGACACCGTTGGGCAGGCCGGCCTGCTTGAGCAGTTCGGCCATGAACAGGGAAGGGCTGGGGTCGGTCGGGCTGGGCTTGAGAATGAAGCAATTGCCCGCTGCAATGGCAATCGGGAACATCCACATCGGCACCATGACGGGAAAGTTGAACGGCGTGATGCCGGCCACCACACCCAGCGGCTGGCGCAAGGTCCAGTTGTCCATGTCGGTCGAGACCTGGTCGCTGAAGTCGCCCTTGAGCAGCTGTGGAATGCCGCAAGCGAATTCAACGATGTCGATGCCGCGCGCAACTTCACCCTGGGCGTCGGTAAACACCTTGCCATGTTCGGCCGTGATCATGTGTGCCAGCTTGTCCTTGTGCGTGTTGAGCAGTTCCAGGAAGCGGAACATGACCCGCGCGCGCCGGATCGGCGGCGTCTCCGACCAGGCTGGAAACGCCTGGCGCGCATTGGCCACGGCCATGTCGACCGTGCTGCTGCCGGCCAGCAGCACTTCGGCACTGATGGCGCCGGTGGCCGGGTTGAAGACATGCTGGCGGCGTTCCTGCTGTCCCGTCACGGGCTCGCCGGCTATCCAGTGGCTGATCGTGGTTACCGGGTTGTTTGCTGCATTCATTTCGTTGTCTCCGCTAGATGAGTGCTTCAGTGGAAGCAGTCGGTTGATTGTCGGGCCGGTCGTCGTGGGCCAGCGTCTGGTCTTGATGCCAGTTCGGTGTCGGGCTGGCAATCCGATTGCCGGGCCGCGCCCTTGAGCGGACCCGATCGAGCATGGATTGTTTGCGATAACGACTTTGAGTATAAAGCGTTCGTCAAGCCAGTGGAAAATAGATAAACTCGGGATCGGCATTCCGGCGTACCACCGGTGCGTTGCACGGGCTTGAATGCTGCACCTGCAACATGAAAATCGAAAATGAAGGCAGCGTTTTTGCGGCAGAATATTAGGGCGTGTCCTCAATCTGCAAATAGTTATTCGATTGAAAAGTTTATGTAAAATTTTATCCTCGACGAAAGAGGATAAGCATGGTGAGAAGAGCG
>JBPBPY010000049.1:0-2776 GCA_050954505.1 Janthinobacterium lividum | reverse complement strand
GCCTCGCGCGACGTTGCCGCAACGGCTGGCTGGTTCAACAACCGGCGCAGGCGTTCCGGCGTGTACGCGCTACCACGCTGCAGGCTGCGGGTCTTTGGCGTTTCGTCAGGTCCGGCAGGTCCGGCTCGAGTCCCGGCAGGATCGTTTCGTTCCCCCTCGCGCTCATGCATGCGCCAGACTTCGAGGTCTTCCAGTTCCTTTTCCAGCTGTGGCGGCTGCAGGAAATCGTCATCGACCGTTGTGGCGACAGGGCTGCCGATCACGTTGGGTAACGCAGTGTGCTCGGGCTGCGCTGTCACCGCAGCGTGCAGCAGCGTGCGGGCCGAGGTTTTTTTCAAGCTGCCGGAGCGTACCGTTTCCGGCGGCAGATCAAGGCAGCGCTCGAGCAAACTCGTGACACTGGCAAGACGCTCGCCGATGTGCGCCGGTACCGCGACATGCGTCGATTCAAGAGCGGCACGGAAGCGCTCGGCAAACGTGCGCACTGCCACGCAGAGCAGGGCGGCGGCAGTGCCGGCCGATGCCAGATCCTGCTGTGCCACGGCCTGGCTCACCGAGCGGGTGTACAGTGCGCTGATTTCGATGAATACCTTTGGCGCGCGGCTGACTTCAGGCCTGCTGTCAAACGAAGCGAGTTCGCGGCACAAGCGGTCAAGTAACCTTTTGGTCATGAAGGCTATGTGGGGGGCATTGCGCATTCGGCTGGCGACGATATTGCTGTGTGCATCGAGATAGTTTTCGCGCGACTGGAATTTGACCGACTTTGGCGAAAGCGGCAATGCGCTGCGCGGAGACATGGGTGGCGATTTCGGATTCGACGATCCAGCATCTAACGCCAGCTTCGCATCAGGTTCGAGAACGAAGCCGCGCCGGCTGGAAATCGAGCGCGGTGAATTGATGGCGTTGCGCTCGAAAAAACGCACGACGTCTTGCGCTTCGACATTTGGACTGCCGACCGAATTGCCTTGCCCCGATGGCGTCTGCAGTGGCCGCACGAACGGCTGACCCTGGTCCGGTTGGGTTGCCTGACTTCCAGCGCTTTGCAGCGCTGCGGTGCCGGCGACACCGCGACTGCCCAATGCAGGAGGTGGCAACGGGACTGTGCCAGGCTGTGCCAGCCGGCCCGTCTGGGTTGCCGGCGGCTGCACCAGAGGCGGTGCCGAGGTTTGCGATGGCAGGTTTGCTGGTGATTGCGCCAACGCCGGGTCGGCACTTTCCGGCCCTGTGTCGCGTACCATTTCCCTTGCCGAAGAGCGTGGGCTGAGCAAACGTTTCAAGTTCATTTGCTGACTCCCTTCATTGCCGTCGCCGTGCTTTCGGGGACGGCATTTGCACCGGCGGCGGCGTGCTGCCTCGCGGGCAATTCGGCGCGGGTGCCAGTGCCAGTGCCAGGCGCCTGGTCTGCTGCTGCAGCATGCAGCTGCCCAGCAAGCGTCAAGGCCATCTCAGCCAGTGTGCTTGTGCCGGTCGAATCCAGCCACAAGGGTGACAATGTCCTGCTGGCGGAACCGGGCGATTGTTCATGGGCGTTGCGTGCGACCTTGCCCGTGCGCTGCGGTGTGGAGGCATCAGCGGTGTCGCTGTCCTCGCGCTCGCGTTTGCGCCCGGATTGTCTGGCGGCGCTGCTGCCAACGCTGCCGCTGCCGGTGAGTGGACTGCCTGGGCGAGGCGACTGCGTTGGACCCAGGGACTGGCGCCGGTGTGCGCCGAACAGTTCCCTGCGCGTTTCCCCCGATGAGCTTGTCTGTTCGCTGGCCGCCATGAAACCTGCCTGCGTGTGGGACGCTACTGCCGGGCTGCCGGTGGTGCTGTTGCCAGCGCTGTTCAAATTGCTGTGGCTTGCAGGAGCGGCTGTGCTGCCACTTGCCGCAGGCTGTTCCCTGATGCGCCGCGCCAGCCGGCGCGGTGACGGCGTTTCACGCACCGCCGACGTCTCGCTGGTGAGTACATCGACCGAGTGGGAAAAATCGACTTGCGTCCTGCGCGGTGAAATGGGCGCCGGCGCCGGGCCTGGCGATGCCCAGGGCGCCTTGCGGTCACGCCGATTTGGCGAGACAAGCCCGGGCAGGGAAGGCGGGCTCAGCACCGCATTGCTGCCGGCGCTTGCAGACTCCAACGACGAGGCGGCATGTCGTGCTTCCTCACTGCCGCGAGAGCGAGTGGCGCTGGGGCGATGGCGGGGGGATTTCAACGGCGATGAAGCGGATTCCTGTTCGTCTTCGCTGACACGGGAGCGGGTGCCGGCGGCGAGAGGATGGCGCGGTGATTTCAACGGCGATGACACGGCATGATATGCCTCCGACAGCGAGTCGCTCAGGCTTTGCGCGCCTTGGCGCAGCTTGATCCTGATCCTGGATTTCTCGCTTTTGTCGCGCTGCCCGCGCGGCGAAACCGGCGTGCGCACAGCGACCGGGCTGTGGCTCGACAAACCCGGCGGTTCGGCGGCTTCGGCCTGCCGGCGCAAGACGCTGATGGCGGTGCCAAGGCCGGCAACTTCCTCGCACAGCGCCTGCAGCAAGGCTGGGCGTTTCTGGAACACTTCCTCGCTCATCAATTCCTGCAAATCGAACGAAGCCTCGACATCCTTGACCAGGCTAGCCAGGCAACTCTGCATGCTGCGCGCCTCGCGCAAGGCCGTTGCCGCATCGCTGGCGTAGCAGCTTGCGAGGATCTGGTACGCAGAAAAAATCCTTTCACGGTTGCGGCTGTAATCGAATGGCTGATGCTCGCTGCTGCCCATGGCGAACGGGATGGCAGCAAGGTTTTTGGTCAAACG
>JBPBPY010000517.1:0-2779 GCA_050954505.1 Janthinobacterium lividum | reverse complement strand
TGTATCATCGCCAGCCGATGTAGTACTCCAAACAGATGTCGTCGCCCTCATCATCGTGTGATGTCCATAAGTTCGGTGTGAGGAGGAGCTGGAAAGGAAAAGAACTAGACGCTGAGGTTGTAGTTCTAATCCGCGCCAAGAAACTCTAAACCATCTTGAATCTTTCTACCATCACATGGAGCACTCATCCAGCACATCATCCACACCATGGCGCCCTCTATATTCTCGACACTACTACGACCCTCCGCTCTCTCCACCGGTAGCGCCAACTTCATCTGCCAAGCCTGCCGCCGCAATGCCTCGTCCTTCCGCCGTACACGCAAAGCGCTCAGGGTGAAGCCCGACGCAGCCTTCCTCCCCTCCAAAACCGAGCCGCACGACCACATCATCTTCAACCCTCCGTCGAGCGCGCCGAATGTCTACCACACACCTTCCAAATTCCTACCAGCGACTGACCCGAGGAGGAAACTCCACACCCTAGCGCCGGCACCACGCGAAGCGTTAGCGACCTCATCCCCGAACGAAGGCTCTTCTTTTTCAGTGAGCCGCTTGTGCCCCGTACGGTCGCAGTACGAGAAGAAGTACCACCTTGGCAAAGATGAGATGGAAGAAATTCGCCGACTACGCGCCGAGGATCCGAAGCAATGGACGCGGGTGAATCTGGCGGAGAAGTTTGAGTGCTCGCAATTCTTTATTAGTCTGTGCTGTTCGGCGCCGACGGTGAAGAAGGAGCAGGATAAGCAGTTGGAGGCGATCAAGAAGCGCTGGGGCAGAAGGAAGACGGAGGCGAGGGAGGGGAGGCAGGCGAGAAAGCAGCTGTGGGGAAGAGATGCTTAATGGGCGTTGATGACTTGGGTGAACAACTACAATATGGGCCGACGCACATACGTCTTCAAGATATTGCTGCTCTTGGCGACTCGATATGGACGTGTACGTTACGGATCGAACTGTGAGGATGGAATGGCAGATGAGCTGTGAGATAGCATTACAGCGCTTGAGCGGCATTATGTACAAGCATAGTGTTCACAGCCAGCCTTCGTTCATGTCCCTTCACCAAGTCTAGGCGTCATTGCCCGGATAACCCTTCTGCGTCTATCGCACTGTCAGCAACCACCTTTCATCGCCTCTCAACACATTTCAACTCACCGTGAAATCCGAGACCTCACCCAGATTGTCAATCCTCCCAAGCAGATACTCCAGCTGACGATACGCAGCCGAAGGCGCATACTGCGGCACCATATGCCCACTCAGATCCACCGTGCTGAACGTCAACCCACGCTCTGTCCACCACTGGCCAAAGACACCAGCACCGGCCGTCGAGCCCAGGTTGAGCTCAGTGTGGTAAGGCACGTAGAAGTCATTCCACTGGCTTGGGGGAGTGGAAAATCCTTGGGCGCCATTCCAGGTCTACGAACCACAGAGTTAGCCAATGTGTGGGTTTGGAGTTGGTAAGGTGCAGACGTACCATATTCTGAATCATCATAATAGTCCCATTGACAATCAAAATCATGTCCAACATCCCATGCGCAATCACCGTCCGCTGATTCTTCTCAATCACCCTCGGCAGTACGCTCAACCCACTCGGCGGAGAAGTATCCTTGTTCAGCACACCATTCGCGCACTCCGCCCAGTTGGTGTCTACAGGCGCGTTAATCGCCTTCTTCACATCCGTGCGGTTGAAATAATACCACGGCGCTGGCTCGTAGAAGAACGACCCAGGAAAGCCAAGCACATCCCACAAATTCGGACACGTCGTAGCCACCTGATACACATCCCAGCATGGGTTCACAGCCGGAGCGGCGTAGTATGCCACGTCGCCCCAGAGATCACACCTAGCGCCACTCCCGCCTTCAATGTTCGGGTGCGGTGGTGTGGGCAGAGGGCCTTTGGGCGGGAACTGCATAGCCGTCTCCATGAAGTCCGCGTACCCGCATTCCTGGTGCAAGTGGCGCAGGTGGTCCATGTAAGTGTCGTTGAGGCTGAAGAGCGGAGCCCAGTACTCGACGAACGGCACGGTAGGGATCTGGTCTTGCACGACGTTGTAGCTGGTGGAGGGGTCGTAGATCATGATGGATTGGATGTCGTAGTATTCGGTGTTGGTCTCATTGTGCATGGCGTCGGCAATGTAGGGGACACTATCTTTCTGTCAGTACCATGCGGTTCAGGTGGGATGCACAGGTGGAGGGGGCACGCACTAGTAGCCCGCGTAGCTCTCGCCGGTAATGTAGATCTTGCGGTTCTGCAGACCGAAGGTGTCGACAAAATTCTTGAAGAACCCGAGAAATTGGGCGGCAACTTCGAGCTCGTTGGTTGCGGATGGGGTGCCTTTCTTTGGGCTGAAGCCGGTGCCTGCGGGTTGCTCTACCCAGAGGACGTTGGTGAGATTCACCCAGGTGTACGGGTTTTGCACTGGTCTGGAGAAGACAAATGGAAGGTTAGTAGTGTCTTGAACATGGCTCCTGGGTTCACCTGCCTGTAGGTGCCGTATTGCCAGATGAAGGGTCCGTTTTCCTGAAGCAGCCCTTCGAGCGAGCTGCATCCAGGTCCACCGTTCAGCCAGATCAAGATCTCGTCATCCGCAGATGGGTTGTCGGAAGGGAAGAACCAGAAGTAGAGCTCGCTGACATCCTCTTTATCGGAGATTGGGAGAAGGCCTGCGTACGACTCGCCAACGTTGAAGTCTACGAACGGAAGGTTGTTGCCGTCGACCTTGAACTTGGTGGTATTGGTGTTTTGCGGGATGATCGGTCCTTTGGATGGCGGGCCTCCGTACGCAGGC
>JBPBPY010000434.1:0-2802 GCA_050954505.1 Janthinobacterium lividum | reverse complement strand
AAATACCTTTGGGGCCAGGCCGACATCTTCATTTATCGCCGGCTGCCATGACGACGCCGGCTTGCTGGCCATCTCGATGCGCAAGCGCGAGCATGCCGATTCCTTGTTCCGATCCCGACCGCCGCAAGTGCCGCGCCCACGGCCATGGCGCGAATGTCGCAATATTTGCGCAATCGCAGCCATGCACGGCCTATACTCTCCTGGTGCAATTGCGCCCATCATGCGGATGATTCCATGGCATTGAATTACATCTGGTCGGGTTTTTTCATCGTCGGTTTTGTGGCCGCACTGGCACAGTGGTTGGTCATGGGCGACACCGAAATCTTCAAGAAAATTGTCGACGGCACCTTTCACTCGGCCAGGGCCGGCGTCATGGATATCGCCCTGCCTCTCGCTGGTGTCATGACCTTCTGGCTTGGCATCATGAACATCGGCGAAAAGGCTGGCGCAGTAGGCTGGCTGGCAAATGTCATCGCGCCGCTGTTCTCGCGCATCTTCCCCGGTGTACCAAAAGACCATCCCGCCACCGGCCACATGGTGATGAATTTTTCCGCCAATTTGCTGGGTCTCGACAACGCTGCAACCCCATTCGGACTCAAGGCCATGGAAAGCCTGCAGTCGCTCAATGCCGACAAGGACACCGCCAGCAATGCCCAGATCATGTTCTTGGTGCTGCACACCTCAGGGCTGACCTTGATTCCGGTGGCGATCATGGCCCAGCGTGCCGTGCTGGGTGCAAAAGACCCGGCCGACATTTTCATTCCCTGCATGATCGCGACCTATGTCGCCACCTTGACGGGCATCGTGGCGGTGTCGATTCGCCAGCGCATCGACCTGCTCAACCGCGTCGTGCTGGGCTGGCTGGGCGGCATGACGGCGGCAATTGCCTTGCTGGTCTGGTATTTCACCGTCTTTCTGACGCGCCAGCAAATCCAGCTGGTCTCGAACGTGGCCAGCAACCTGATCCTGCTGTCGATCATTGTCGTGTTCATCGTCGGCGCCATGCGCAAACGGGTCAACGTCTACGAAGCCTTCATCGAAGGTGCGAAAGGGGGCATCGCCACGTCGTTGACCATCATTCCCTACCTGGTCGGCATGCTGGTGGCAATTTCGGTGATCCGCAATGCCGGCGTTCTGGGTTTTGTCATGGCCGGCCTCGACTGGATCCTGGTACATCTCGGCATGCATACCGAATTCACGCCCGCGCTACCGACCGCCTTGATGAAGCCACTCTCGGGCAGTGGCTCGAAAGCGATGATGATCGATGCCATGCGCACCTATGGCGTCGACTCCTTCGTTGGACGTCTGGCGTGCATTTTCCAGGGGTCCGCAGATACGACGTTCTATATTGTCGCCTTGTATTTCGGTTCGGTTGGCATCCGCAAGACACGCTACGCCATCAGCTGCGGGCTGTTGGCTGATGGCGCCGGCATTATTGCCGCCATCTTCGTTACCTACCTGTTTTTTGGATGAGCAGATACCATTCTTGGTCAACCCTCGCATGTACTTGACGTGCGCTGTCTTCCATGTCAATTACCGATACCCCATATATCAACTCAGAATTAGCATGCGTCAAGCCCTTTTCTTATACTGTATTCATATTAATCGGAAAGGAATCTGGTATGAATACGCTTACCCTTGTATTATTCGCTGCCGCTGCCGCCCCATTGCTGGCACGCTTCTATTTTCTCTCGATCAATGCGGCCAACCGCTACCCGGCGCTGGAGTCGGTCGACAAACCAGTCCAGTTTCCGGTTTTTTACAACACCTGATCGGTCAGCAGACGCACGGAAGCAGGACACCGGGTGCCATTGTCTGATTCGCCTGACGCTGCCAGCGGATTGACCAGCCCTGCTGCCCTCATCTTCTGGCGTTGTGATAGTTCCCGCTGCCATTGGTCAGCACCTTGTCGGTTTCCAGGATGACGCCCGGCTCATGTTCGGCGGCGCCTGCGTTGGCTCGATACAGTGGTTCAAAATCAATCTTCGCCAACTCGAGCAACTCGGCCAGGCTGTCGATGACAAAATAACTTTCCTGGAAATCATCGATACGATACCGAGTGCGCATCACGCGCGGAAGATCAAAGCGGATACGGTTCGGTGAATCGTCTTCGACTGCAAAGATCGACTCGGTGTAGGACGACGCGATCCCGGCCCCATAGATGCGCACGCCATCGTTTTGCTGCACCAGGCCAAACTCGACCGTGTACCAGTAGACGCGTGCCAGCTGGTCGAGCACGCCCAGCTTGCGCGCTTTGAGCCCGCCTTCGCCATAGGCCTGGATATAGTCGGCTATGACCGGGTTCATCAGCATTGGCACATGGCCAAACACATCATGGAACACATCCGGCTCTTCGAGATAGTCGAGCTGATCGCGTCTGCGAATGAACTGGCCGGCCGGGAAACGCCGATTCGCAAGGTGTTCGAAAAACACTTCATCGGGAACCAGTCCCGGCACCGCCACCACTTGCCAGCCGGTGCGCTCCATCAACACTTCGCTCAACTGGCGGAAATCGGGAATGCTTTCCGGGCCAATCGGCAGATTGCGCATACCGGCAACAAATTCATCGCAGGCACGGCCAGGCAGCAACAGGGTCTGGCGCTCGAACAGCGTCCTCCATACGGCGTGTTCTTCGGCAGTATAGTTGTCCCAGCCCTGGTCAATCGTCCAGTCCGCACGTGCGGGCACCATGTCGCCGGCGGCGAGTCCATGCTTTTCCGTCATGGCAGTGCCTCAATTCAGGCCAGCGAAGCGGACAAACGCCTGGTCGGCGCACGCGGCAAAGTCGGTGTCCTTACGTGT
>JBPBPY010000350.1:0-2806 GCA_050954505.1 Janthinobacterium lividum | reverse complement strand
AGAATGCCAGCTGGTTGATGACGTGGTTCTTGATCGGACTTGAGCTCGCTTTCGGCCAAGATGCCGCACGGCCTGGCGAATTCGTGGCAGCCTTGAGAGGCTTGCGTTTTCGCTCCGGCGAGGTTGGCTGAAACGATTGGAACCGCGAGAGGATATTCTCGCCGAACGGTCCGAAGGAATGCACGATTGGATCGTTCTCTTCGTCATGTTCTGACAGCTCTTCGGGATCGGACAGCGCGGAGGAGTGAGACGCTTTGACCACCTGGCTCTCGGTTTCCACGAACGGGTCTTCTGGCGTGTTGAGAGGGAATAGCTCAGGTGTAGCGTCGTGAGGTGCGTCTTCTTCAGAGTCCTGGTCTTCGTACACCTTGACCTCCTCTTGATCAGCACGGAACGTTGACGAGAACGTAGCATACAAAGGCGAGGGCGAGACCGGTGATTGGAGACGCGGCGGGAGCATGGCAGGCGGGCTCGACGCGAAGACCGGTGCTGGGATGGCACGACGTTTTGTAGGACTCTCCACCGCCCAAGGCGACCTGGACTCAACCGAGGGCGGCTCGCGTGACGATTCCTTCGGCCACACGAGCATTACGCGCGTATCCTGCACATCGATCATGATCTGGGCCAATGGCTTGTCCGACGTGAAGATCTCGCCCTTCGGCAGCTCCGAAACCTCTCCCCGGCAGTGCACCTTCACCCCGTTCCATCCCAAGCACTCCACCTCCACCTTGCCCGCGGGGTGTTCGGCATCCGGAGCGTGATATGAGGCGCGTACATGGACGCGTGAAATATGGCGATTGGCGGAAAGCTGGAAGTCTGAAGAGTTGCTTGAACGGCCCATAAGCAATGGCTCGCCATTGGCAGGGAGGTCAAGAGTCGGCACGTCGCCAAGAGGAGCGCGTTCGGAGAGGGTGGAGATGGTGCGTTGAAGGCCCGGACGCGTCCGACGCGCTGGAGGTGAGGAGGGCAGGATACCAGTTGAGGATGTTGGTACAGGTGTAGGATAGTACTTTCTGTCGTCTAGTATGTCGTCAAACTTGCGTTTGGCCGCTCGTGGCAGGCCAGGTGAAGATGAGAAGGGCTCCCACGCGGGCAGCAGTGAGGGTCGACGTGTTGATGCATATCTAGCTTCTGCCGTCTGCACAGTAGTATTCTCTGGTAGCTCTGAGTCTGCCATGGCTGCTGTGAGCTGTAGGATGCCGTGCAATGCTCTCTGCACGTTGGGGACGCGGCAGTAGGCCGGAGACCTGCTTCAGCTCGCCTGACCGCGTGGTGTTCTGATATGGGCGTCTAGAGGTGCAGGAAGGAGGTTGAAAGGAAGGACTGATGGTCAGTGATCATAACGCGGCTGGAAACATTGCATATGAACGTGAATGAGTAGGTCACGTCTCGTGGCCGCAGGAATGAATTCGACACGGTTGGTGCTAGTCCTGAGCGCGAGTGTCCATGCTTTTCGTGCCGCCGGAGAATCGCCTGTTCGGCAACGGCGGCCACTTCGATGCACCAGCGATGTCATTGTATGCACAAAATACCTACAATGCAGTGGAGTTTGAAGAGGGTGGTGAAGAGATCAGATGGACATGAATTGTAGAAACATGTTTCCATTGAAGTTCACCTGAACCAGATCACATGGGCACGTGATAGATCTAGGCATACCAAAATCTCGAACTTTCACTCATTGGCTGCCACGACCCACCCCCGCATCACGAAACGGGAAGGTACGATGACCTCAACATCGCAGCTTGTGCGCGCTTAGTTGCATCCGACAGACAGGCCCACGATTACCTTCTTCTTCTCAAAAGTAAGACAAATACGCCCACTCAAAACGGACAGCTATATCATTCAAGTTGACTGACCGGTATTCGCGGCCGGCGGCTCCGCATCACATCACATCGTTCCGCTCCCAGCGGTCTTCGCGGCCTTGCCAAGGATACTGCAGCATCAACCGCTATAATCTATTAATTCCGTTCCTTTGCTTTTCTGCCGCGAGTACAAGACTCGACTCTGTCAACCTGCTTTCTCTGGCCTTGTCTGTTCCATCCTGCTCCAAGCAAAGAGACAGTTCGTCATGGGCTTCCTCGCCGACTACCAAGATGCCTTCTTCCAATGCTTCTTCATCCCCAAACCCACCTTGACCGAACAGAACCTTCCCGATCAAGCCGGGCGAGTCTTCATCATCACGGGAGGCTACGCGGGCTGTAAGTCTATCTCGCCAACACATTCTACAGTCGAACTTGCTAATACGACGATTCTGATGTTCAGGTGGCAAAGAGCTGAGCAAGATCGTCTACTCGAAGAACGGCACAGTATACCTTGCAGGCCGATCGAAGGATAAGGCTGAGAAGGCCATGGAGGAGATCAAGCAGGCGCACCCATCATCTGATGGACGTCTGGAATTTTTGCACGTCGACTTGGCGGATCTGGTGAGGCGACACTGATTTTCTGTGCCTTCATGTAACTAACGACATCGTTTCAGGCATCGATCAAACCCTCAGTCGATGGCTTCCTCCAAAAGGAACAACGCCTCGACGTTCTCACGAATAACGCCGGTGTCATGATCCCCCCGGACGGCTCCAAGGATGCCCAAGGCCACGAACTCCAGATGGGCACCAATTGCCTCGGTCCCTACCTATTCACTCAACTCCTGACGCCCCTGCTCCAAAAGACCGCCTCCTCGAGCCCACCAGGCTCCGTCCGCGTCACTTGGGCCGGCTCAATGGCTACCCTCTTCTCCCCATCCAACGGCGTGATAATGGAGCAGAGCGGACCCAAAATCCACAGCCAAAACGGGGTGAACTACGGCCAG
>JBPBPY010000307.1:0-2807 GCA_050954505.1 Janthinobacterium lividum | reverse complement strand
TGGTTTCTCCAGGCAGGAAGTTACAAGGTTTCGACCTCTGGCACATATGGACGGCGCTTCTCTAGCTTCGATAACCAGTACGACGGAACCAACCCTCGGTCTGCTGTCACAAGACTCGCGTTGCTATCAACGAAATGCCCACCGTCCCGATTCACTGGTCCGACTCAACTAGGAACTCGATACCTCTCCGGCATTGGCTCAGAACCTGGCCTTGATCCTAAGACGGACTCCAGCAGCTCTCAACAGGACCCAGAAAGCGAAATAAAGATCATTGACTTTTCTAAACAACGTCTGGCCGAGCAAGATGTCCCTGGCCACTCCCTTTTGAAAGTCCTGAGCGAGCAGCCAAAACCTGACTGGGCCTCCACCAGGTGGGTGTATGTCAATGGCCTCAACAGAGACGTTGTGAGGTTGCTTGGAGTAAGTCGGAGTGATGAGGATAGGATTCTCCAAAATATGAGCACACGACCAAGGATCCGAGACACTTGCTAAGCGTTCTTGTTATCACTTTAGGACCATATGCAGCTCCATCGCCTATCGTTGGAAGACGTGATCGACACCAATACCCCAACGAAAGTAGACTGGTATGATACTCATTGCTTTTTGGAGCTCACCATGCAGAAACTCGTCCGGTTGCAGCGCCATGGAGAAGAAACCTCCATGCTAGCTATCGATGCAAGCAATCTCCTCGACGAGAGTATCAGAGATCGTCGAGCCAAATGGCGCACTCTTGCCCACCGCAAGTACGGCATAAGCGTCGAGCAAGTGTCGATGTTTCTCACCTCGGACAACACCGTCATCACATTCTTCGAGCACTCGGGAGGAGACGTGCTTAAGCCTATCCTGACCCGCCTCAACTCCCCGCAAACCATCATACGCTCTAGTAATGACCCTTCAATGCTCGTTCAAGCAGTCATTGACGTTGTCGTGGACATGTCTGTTCCGATCAACAAAGCAGTAGACGAGATGTTCGGCGAACTCGAGAGTGCCGTACTCTCTAATCCGACTATTACGCAGTCGAAACAGCTCTACGTCCTCCGCTCCGGCTTGACTTTGCTCATGGACAACATCATAGCCACGGGAGGGTTGGTCCGCACGTTGATCGACCATCGAGCTGCACTCAACATGGCAACATCGAGCACCGACCCCACTGGCGCGAACGTCCCGCCCTCACAGCAGGATGCCAACACAAGTGTACACATTTCCGCTACCACGCAAGTCTATCTGCAGGATGTCCAGGATCACATCACAGCCCTTCAGAATTCGACCCACAACTCAATACGCTCGGCAGAGAATCTCACCTCCCTCATCTTTAACACCATCGCAGCCAGCCAGAACGAGAGCGTCCGACAGCTGACGCTCGTTTCGAGCTTCTTCCTACCACTGACCTTCTTGACCGGATACTTTGGAATGGTAAGCATCGATCGGTAGACACTTGCGCAGGGTTGCGACACTGCTCACTCTCATCTTTCTCTCCAGAACTTCGACCCAATGCCTGTTGTGAACGAGCATAGCGATATGTTCTTCTGGCTCATCGCAGGGCCGGTGATGCTTGTTACTGCGGCATTACTGGTCAGCGCGAGAATGATTCGACTAGGCCCCTTGAGCTGGAAATGGAGACGACGACTACAAAGTCTTGGGCGGAAGAAGCAGGACTAAGCCATGGGTCGATGCTTCAAATCTATCACAACTTTATCTGCAATTTTGGGTGTGTCCGGATCCTTTCGCCGAAGATGTACAAGCAGAACGCTATCGGGATCAACGCCAGCGTGACGAAAGCGAGCAGGCTGTTTCCCCAACCATATCCAAGCTTCTCGTACATCGGCAGTCCGATCAGTGGCAGGACCGCGCCAAGGATGGCTCGGAGAACCGTCGATGCTGCTACTGCCGATGCGGCGTATCGAGTGAACGTATCAACCAGATATGTGTTGATCACCATGAAGTTCATCACTTGGCCGGCGCCGAAGAAGGCTGTGCCAACGAGAGGGGCTATCCAATGGGTCTACTCTGGTTAGTGGTGGTTTTCTAGGACGGATGAGTTACAAGACTTACCTTATACTGCACCGTCCAGCCGTAGATGAACAGCCCTAACGGCAGGACCCACGCCGAGTACATCAGTGGCGGAAGCCGGTACTCGGGTTTATACTGGCCGTTGCTCTTCGCAGCGAGCTTCTTCATAGTGCGATCGGACGTTCCGATAAGGAATGCTAGGCCGAACATCATACCAATCCCAACTCCAAGATAGACCAGCCCGACGGTGGACTGCGAGAAGCCATAGCTCTCCTCGAACACGAAGGTGAACGTCGTGAACAAGACATACAGCGTCCCGTATACGATGGCGATGTACAGCGACATCAACGCGCAGATTGGCGACAGAAACAACAGCTTTGAGGGCCGCACGATGGCAAGGAGGAAGAGCTGTTTTGGTCGAAGACCCGTGTCGAGTTTTGATCGAAGATCCATGTTACCAGTCTCCTGGCGCAGACGCTTCGCTTTCCCTTCGAGAAGGACTGGTGCATAGCTCTCTCGCATGAAGATGAGTGCTGTGAGAGACGTGACTCCTGTTGCTATCGCCAGCAACCAGAAGATCCAGCGCCATCCAGCGGCGGCGGAGAGAAATCCGCCCGCAATCGGGCCTACGGTTGGCCCAAGCAGAGGCCCAAGCGACCATAGCGACATGGCTGTGCCTCTCCGCTCTTGCTTCACCATGTCAGATATCGTCCCTGGTCCTATGGTGAGCGGTGCGATGCTCCAGCAACCTTGGAGGAAGCGAAGGCCGATGAGCATGGGCAGGTTCGTGGCAAGGG
>JBPBPY010000437.1:0-2816 GCA_050954505.1 Janthinobacterium lividum | reverse complement strand
GTCGGTTTCATCAACATCAACCAGAACAAGATCATCAAGATTTTCTCGGTCGCCTCGGTGGCCTTCCTGCCGCCGACCCTGATCGCCAGCATCTACGGCATGAACTTCCGCCTGCTGCCGGAACTGAACTGGACCTGGGGTTACCCCTTCGCACTGGCGCTGATGGTGGCCTCGGCAGTAACGCCATTCTGGTATTTCAAGCGGCGGGGCTGGTTGAAATGAGGTTGTGGGCGGTGATCGGACACGCTATCGTTGTCACGTTGTATTGATGCCAAAAGCGAAACAAGTTGATCGCGCTCAGGCGGTTTTTTCACGTTAGACTCGAGCCATTGCTATTCCTGCGAGAATGCCATGGCACATCCTTCTGCACAAAAATCTTCAGGCTCGGTGAGCCGCAAAAAATCTGTCCCTCCCAGCGCTGGCAGCTCCGGGCTGGCGTCTTCGATACCTGTTTCCAAACCCGTCATGCCAGCCAGCAGCCAAACGCTGGAACAAACCAAAGCTGAAATCAGAGCTGAGGTAATTGCCGGGCTTAAAAAAGAACGGCACAAGAAATTTCTTGCTAGCCAGAGGCGTTATTTCGAACATCGAGAAAAAGAAACAAAAGCCTTGATCCGCAGCTATACGGCGGGTTTGACGAAGGAGGACGTCATGGACATCGCTGTAGCGATCGGGATTTGGACCCTTGATGGCCAAATTGGAAAGTCCTACAAATGATCATGGATGCCCATTCGGGCCGGATTGTCATTGGATACCATGGATGTGACGCTGCTGTGGTTGAAAAACTGCTGCAAGCCGAGAGTGAACACTTGAAACCAAGCATCAATCCTTACGATTGGTTAGGAGATGGAATCTATTGTTTTGAAGATGATGCCGTTCGGGCCTTGAAATTTGCGCAAGCTGTCGCGGCATCGCCAAACAAACGGTTTTCTGCAAAAAAAAATTCAGCAACCTGGCGTGATCGGGGCAGTGGTTTGTCTAGGCAATTGTCTCGATCTTACAAAACAGAAAGGCATCGAAGAATTCAAAGCAACTCATGCCTTGCTACACACGTCAATGCCGCCGGGATGTAAATTGCCAACCAACAAAGCTGCTGATCCGGAAGATAAAGAACTCATTTTGCATAACCTTGATCGAGCCGTGATCAATCAATTGCACGGGCATCGAATCCATGCACAACTCCCGGCATATGACACAGTTCGAGGATTTTTCCAGCAAGGTGCGCCTGCAATACCGGGTTCGGCGATAGGAACGCTTTCGCACGTACAACTAGCGGTACGAAACGCAGATTGCATCTTGGGATATTTTCGTCCCGCCGCCCCCATTATCGAGCCATACCAGGGCTTGAATAGAATTCCGAAAACTGCTTACAGAAAGTCAGGAACCGGTGTGAATGGTTGACGATGCTTCGTTCGCCATGTCGTGAAACGCTCTGCGTGCCACATCGATCGTGGCTGCAATGATTGCATCATCATGGCTGGCCGAGACAAATCCTGCTTCAAATGCGGAAGGGGCCAGATAGACACCGCCTTCCAGCATCAGGTGGAAAAAGCGGTTGAAGCGCGCCTTGTCGCATTGCATCATTTCGGCGTAATCGACTGGCACGCGGGGGGCGAAATACAGGCCGAACATGCCGCCGACGGCGTCGGCGCAGAATTCGACGCCGGCCTGATGAGCGGCGTCGATCAGGCCGCTGACGAGTTTTTCCGTTTGGACGCCCAGGCGCTCATGGAAGCCCGGCTGCTGGATCAGTTTCAAGGTGGTCATGCCGGCAGCCACTGCGACCGGATTGCCCGATAACGTGCCGGCTTGATAGACCGCGCCGAGCGGCGCCATGTTGGCCATCAGCGCGCGGCTGGCACCGAAGGCCGCCACCGGCAAGCCACCGCCGATGACCTTGCCCAGTACCGTGATGTCGGGCGCAATATCGTAGAGCGCTGCCGCTCCGCCAAGCGCAACGCGGAAACCCGACATGACTTCGTCGAAGATCAGCAGCGCGCCATGGGCGCTGCACAGGCGCCGCATGGTCTTGAGGAATTCGGGTGTGGCGCGCAGCAAGTTCATGTTGCCGGCCACCGGCTCGACGATCACGCCGGCAATTTCATGGCCGATCTTGGCAAACAGTTCTTCCAGCTGTTCCGGCTTGTTGTAGTCCAGTACCAGCGTGTGCTTGGCAAAGTCTTCCGGCACCCCGCCCGAGGTCGGATTGCCGAAGGTCAGCAAGCCGCTGCCCGCTTTCACCAGCAGCGAGTCGGCATGGCCGTGATAACAGCCTTCGAACTTGACGATCTTGTCGCGCCCGGTGGCGCCACGCGCCAGCCGCAATGCACTCATGGCCGCTTCCGTGCCCGAGGAAACCAGGCGCACCTGTTCGATGGCCGGCACCAGCCGGCAGATCATCTCTGCCATCTCGACTTCGCCTTCGGTCGGCGCGCCAAAGCTCAGACCGCGCACGGCCGCATCCTGCACCGCCTTGACGACCTCGGGGTGCGCATGGCCGACGATGGCCGGACCCCAGGAACCGATGTAGTCGATATACCGGGTGCCATCAGCATCCCAGAAACAGGCGCCCTCGGCACGCGTGATGAAACGCGGCGTGCCGCCGACCGAGCGAAATGCCCGCACCGGCGAATTGACGCCGCCCGGCGTGGTCAGCTGGGCACGGTCGAACAGGATGTCATTCCGGGAGCGGGAGGAGGTGGTCATAAAATCTCTCAACGGGGATCAGCAAAGGCAAGTGCGCAACAGCGTGCTGCAGGCTCAGGGCACGTCATTCGGTTCGCGCGCCCAGAAATAGCGGTCGGGAATCAGCTTGC
>JBPBPY010000190.1:0-2829 GCA_050954505.1 Janthinobacterium lividum | reverse complement strand
GCGCGGCACCTTCCGTGTGCGCGGCGATACGCTCGACATTTTCCCGGCCGAGCATGCCGAGCTGGCGCTGCGCATCGAGAGCTTCGACAATGAGATCGAAAACCTGCAGCTGTTCGA
Organism: Janthinobacterium lividum; assembly: GCA_050954505.1. Classification (GTDB taxonomy): domain Bacteria; phylum Pseudomonadota; class Gammaproteobacteria; order Burkholderiales; family Burkholderiaceae_D; genus JAQGMO01. The sequence goes on along the minus strand of JBPBPY010000190.1, from coordinate 2,712 downwards.
TCCATTGACCGGACGCGTGCGGCAAAAAATTCCGCGCTTTACCGTTTATCCGGGTTCGCACTATGTCACCCCGCGCACCACCGTCCTGCGCGCCATTGAAACCATCAAGGAAGAGTTGCGTGACCGGCTGGAGTTCTTCCGCAAGGAAAACAAGCTGATCGAAGAACAGCGCATCGAACAGCGCACCCGCTTCGATCTGGAGATGATGCAGGAAATCGGCTTCACCAAGGGCATCGAAAACTATTCGCGCCACTTGAGCGGCGCCAAGCCGGGCGACCCGCCGCCGACGCTGGTGGACTACCTGCCGCCGGACGCCTTGATGTTCCTTGATGAATCGCATGTGCTGCTGGGCCAGCTCAACGGCATGTACAACGGCGACCGCGCGCGCAAGGTCAACCTGGTGGATTATGGTTTCCGCCTGCCGTCGGCACTCGACAACCGGCCGCTGCGTTTCGATGAGTTCGAAGGCAAGATGCGCCAGACCGTATTCGTTTCGGCGACGCCGGCCGAGTATGAAAACAGCCACGCCGGACAGGTGGTCGAGCAGGTGGTGCGGCCCACCGGCCTGGTCGATCCCGCCATCGAGGTGCGCCCGGCCAGCGCCCAGGTCGACGACTTGATGACCGAGATCACCGACCGGGTGAAAAAGAATGAACGCGTGCTGGTCACCACGCTGACCAAGCGCATGGCCGAGCAGTTGACCGAATTCCTCAGCGATAACGGCATCAAGGTGCGCTACCTGCACAGCGATATCGATACCGTCGAACGGGTTGAAATCATCCGCGACCTGCGCCTGGGAACCTTCGATGTCCTGGTCGGCATCAACCTGTTGCGCGAAGGCCTGGACATTCCGGAAGTCTCGCTGGTGGCCATTCTCGACGCCGACAAGGAAGGCTTCCTGCGTTCCGAGCGCAGCCTGATCCAGACCATCGGCCGCGCAGCGCGCAACCTCAACGGCAAGGCGATCCTGTACGGCGACCGCATCACCGACTCGATGCGCCGTGCCATTGATGAAACCGACCGCCGGCGCACCAAGCAGGTCGACTTCAATACCGCCAACAACATCACGCCGGTCGGTATCCGCAAGGAGATCCGCGACTTGATCGATGGCGTCTACAATCCGTCCGAAGCGCGCCTGGAATTGCATGCCGCGCAGGAAACGGCGAAGTATGAATCGATGAGCGAAAAGCAGGTCAGCAAGGAAATCAAGCGTCTGGAAAAACTGATGCTCGATCATGCCAAGAACCTCGAGTTCGAAAAGGCGGCGCAAGTGCGAGACCAGTTGCGCATCCTGAAGGAAAACCTGTTTGGCGCACCCGGCAACGACAATGTCGTGCCGCTGATCGCCAGCTGAGGCGGGAATGACGACAGAGATTCCCCAGGCTTTCCTCGACGCCGTGGCACTGGCCCATGCTTCCTGGCAGCCAGTGCTCAAAGCCGGCCTGGCTGCGGTGGCAGCAGCCGACCCGCTGTACCTGCCGGCGCTGGCAGCAGACGACTACCTGCCCACCCGGGGGCGGATGTTTGCCGCCTATGCGCTGCCGCTCGACAAGGTGGCCTATGTACTGGTAGGCGAGGGGCCGTATCCACGCGAGCAAAGCGCCACCGGCTTTTGTTTCATGGATGGCGCCGTCGACAAGCTGTGGTCGCAAGGCGGGCTTGCCAAGCCGGTCAACCGCGCCACTTCGCTGCGTAATTTCATGAAGATGCTGCTGGTTGTGGCAGGGGAATTGTTGCCTGGTGAGACTGGTGGTGCCGCCATGGTTCAGGTTGCCGAAGCGGCCAACCAGAGCGATTCACGGTTCATCCAAACCCTGCCCGAACTGCAGCAGGCTTTGACAGCACAGGGCTTTTTGCTGCTTAACGCCACGCCGGTATTTCGCGCGCATGTGCCGCCGCTGAAGGAAGCGCGCGCCTGGATTCCCTTTCTTGAAACCGTGCTGGAGGCATTGTCATCCCATGCCGGGCGCAACAAGGCAGCCTGCCCGACCCTGGTCCTGTGGGGCAAGGTGGCAGGTGTGATCAGCCAGTTGCCGGCCAACAGTGTTTTCCCAAAAGCGATTTCAGAACATCCCTACAATCTCAGCTTCATCGACAATGCCGGCATGCAATCCTTGTTCGGTCCCATGCAGCTGCTGATCAAAAAATAAACCTCGTCATGCTGCTTGCCGCTGCCTTGTACAAGCGCAACGGTATAAAACCGCTCGCCAGCCGTTGCAAAACACATTTGAACTGGCAGGCATGCCAAGGGTACTCCCGATTGCTGCGATAATACTGCCCGCCGTCAGAGCCATACCTGACGGATTTACTCAACCTTTGTTATACTTGACTAAATTATTAAGGAATGGCGAAGTTGCAACGGCGCCCGGATTCATGGAAACGGGCCTTGTGCTGGCTACGGAGTAAATAAAATGCGTTTGACTACCAAAGGGCGTTTCGCGGTGACCGCGATGATTGACCTGGCCTTGCGCCAGGACAGTGGGCCGGTAACGCTCTCCGGCATCAGTGCGCGCCAGGATATTTCGCTTTCCTATCTTGAGCAATTGTTCGGCAAGCTGCGCCGCCATGAAATCGTCGAGTCGGTGCGTGGACCCGGCGGTGGCTACAACCTTGCGCGCAAGGCGGAGGACGTCACGGTGGCCGACATCATCATCGCCGTGGATGAACCGCTTGACGCCACCCAGTGCGGCGGCAAGGAAACCTGCAACGGCA
>JBPBPY010000114.1:0-2829 GCA_050954505.1 Janthinobacterium lividum | reverse complement strand
TGCTTTCTCACTTCCATCGTCATTGAAGAGCGCTTCGGCAACCATGTCACGCGTGACAGGTGCAGGCTGAATGCCCAGCGCTTTGAGCTTTGCCGCTTGGTCTGCATTGAATGCGCCGCCTGCCTGCAGCTGGTCGATCATGTACTGCGTGACCGCATTGCCGATATCCATGCCGCTGTTCTGGCTTAGGAACGTCACGGCCCATTTGACGGTACTGTCTTGTGCTGAGACGGCCACCAGTGCGTCGAGAATGCCAGGACCATCTGCGCCGCATTCGGCTAAGATGGTGCGCGCAGTGATGAAGCGCGAGCGCAATTCAGTCCGACCAGCGCTGACGATGGCAGCAATGGCGTCCAAATCACGAGCGGCAATAGCATCCGCGCAATCTGTACGCGCTCGGATTTCCTGCGCCAGTGGCGTCATTACTGGCCTGCTTCCAGCTGCGATTCAGTCAATACAACTTGATGCGGCTCGCCGTCGCCATCTTCGTAAGCAACGATGTAGCTCACATCGCTGTCAACGATCTGGATATCTGTCACGGTGCCGGTGATCGGCTTGACGACTTGGCGAACGGCGTCACCCTTTTTGAACTTGAGAGCCATGGCAGCCTTAATTGATGGTGACGTTGTACGCCACGGTGATAACGTCGTTGGCGATCACAGCACGGTCACCGCCTGAGAACAGACCAGCGCTGAACAGCACGCCTGCGGTGCCGTCCTTCACGCTACTGGTGCTTATGAACGATCCCTTGACCGTGCCGGGGGTGGACATGGTGAACGAAAGGGACGACGAAAGCGCCTTATTCCGCGCCGAAGCTGCCGACCACACGCATGTGGGGCGAACGGTGCCGGAATAGGCTGGCGCATTGGCCGCGCCTGCTTCCAACCAACCTGCATGCGAGGCGGCTGTATCAGCGGCCACGATGGCCGAATAGCTGGCCGAGGAAATCAGGCCCATGTAATTTGCTGCGGTGAAAGCAGAACCAGCTAGACCATTGTCCAGGAGGTAATTCACGCCCTGAGTCGTGATCAAGTTCGGAAACGAGTCCGCCCACACGATTTCATGTGGCAACGCGTTGATCTTCGATTGAAACCATTCGCGCAGCCGGCCACGCGTCAACCGGGCCAGCTTGCTCAAGACCTGCAGCTTGCGATGGAATTCAGCGGAAATACGGCGGCACTCTGCGGAGTACTGCCCAATGGCGGCTACCGATTCAGCGGTGCCGTTTTGACGAATCACAGTGGCACCGGATACATCGGAAACAGCGCAAACTTCATTCTTGCTATCGTTCATTTTCAGACCCTTGGGGCGTAAAAAAAGCGCCCCGAAGGCGCCGCTATGAAGTTTCGCGACTTAAACGCCGGTCGGCGCGGCGTCAACGGTGGTAGCACCCACTGCAGCGTCGAACTTCGCTTGCCCTGCTTTAACCAGGTTGCCCATCATCGCGACAGTTTCGCGCTCAATGAGTAGCACGTCGACCATGCCCATGCCCGAATAGTTCAAATCATTCGAGCAGAAGTCGGTGCCGTCGTCGTTGGTAATCTTGGTGAGGATTTGAACTTTCATGATTTTCCTTTTGTGGTTTAACTACGTCTATCGCACTGTACGCGTCGTTCCCGCTCGTTCTCAATGAGGTCGCGACCTAACTCTTGGCGTTGCTGACTGCCACTGATGGGCGGGCGTCGACGATCTTTGTCCTTTCGGACCATAAATTCTCGAACCTGCTCTTTGGTCAAACAATTTTTCATCGTTGAATCCAAAAATCGCATTTAAACAATTATGTTTAAATTTCCGTTGCTTTATTAAACAATATTGTTTAAACTGTTTTTACTGAAACAAACGAAGGAGGTGCAGTGAAACAAAGTGAGTTTGTCCGGTGGTTAAAGCAGCAAGGAGCAACTTTCGAAGAACGAACGAACCACACGAAAGTTTTTCTGAACGGCGAAGAAAGCTACCTACCACGACACCCAGCCAAGGAACTGAAAACGGGACTTGTCGAAGGTGTTAAAAAGCAACTCAAACTTAAGTGAGGCAGCCCCGTGAGGGGCTTCCAACACATCACTGCATCACTGCACTACCGGTACATCTCGTCACTTAGAAAGGGACAACATGCAATACCCAGCAACCTTTACACCAGATACCGAAGCCGGCGGCTTTGTCGTTACCTTTCGGGACATTCCTGCCGCGATTACTCAGGGCGATACCGAAGAAGAAGCGCGCGATATGGCGGCCGATGTTCTCGTTCTGGCGATGGAAAGTTATTTCGATGAGAAATGCCAAGTGCCCTCGCCGTCCGCCCGCCAGGATCACGAACGTGCCATTGCGGTACCGGCGAGCGTAGCGGCAAAAATTCTGTTGCTCAACGAGATGATTGCATCTGGAACCAAGGCATCTGACTTGGCGCGGCGCTTGGGCACGTCGCCTCAGGAAGTGAATCGGCTCATTGACTTGAAGCATTCGACGAAAATCGATCGAATCGAAGAAGCTTTGGTGGCACTCGGAAAAAACCTTGATCTGCGCATAGCAGAACCAGCCTGAGAATGCAAAAAGCCACCTGGCGGGGTGGCTTCAATAATTTTAGAGTCGGGTTTCCATCAAATGCTCGGATTTAAGGTAATCCGCTGCCCCTGCTCTCGCACAAATTATGCGCACTGTGTGTTTCGTAAGGTGCGCAGTGCCGCCATAATATAACTTCCCTTGATTATCTGCAATGTAATTTGGAAAGGAACTTCATTTGCAGTAAGCATTTCAGGGGAGAAAATCGCTCTCGGAAGCTAATTTCTTGATCGCCTGCGCGCCGGCATAACGTGTCATCTCTTCGATACACTC
>JBPBPY010000223.1:0-2844 GCA_050954505.1 Janthinobacterium lividum | reverse complement strand
AGCACACAAGGTGCTCTTGCCCGAGCCCGGTGGCGCCGGCATGACCAGCGCCAGGCCATCGCGCTCCAGCACGGCGGCGTGGATGATCAGAAACTGGTGGGCATGCGCTGCCACGCACCAGTTCAGGCCCCATTCCACCATCGGAAATGCCTGGCCGGCCGGTAGCGGCAGGAACGCCGGTTTGCCATCGTAATAGAAACGCGCCATCGGCTTGAACCAGCGCCGCAAGCCTGGCTCGAGGCTGACTTCGATGTGGAAATCGGCGAACTGGTCCGGTGAACGCAGTTCGAACTCGCCATAGGTAAGGGCGATGTTGCCTGCCAGGGAAGGCACGTCGGAGCGTATGCGGGCGACGAACGGCTGAATGTCGAGCAACAATTCACCGCGCGCCAGCAAGCCGGCCAATGCGGCAGGGGCAAGTTCGGCGACCTTCACTGCGGCCTGCCGGCAACCAGGCCACAATCGATCAATCTCTCGATGGCGCCGTTGACCAAGGCTAACTGCTGTGCTGCAAGCATGGTGTTAGAATCAGGCGGGGAAAATTCATCAGGGAAAACATCATCGGGCAATGCGCCATCAGGCGATGCCTGGGTCGAGGATGCGTCGCTGAAGCCGGCAGCCGTGCCGCCAGGCTTTATCGATGGATCGAGCGGCGATGCGGGTATTGCTTCCGATGCGCTCTCGCGAAGCTTCCGGGCCATCGCTGCATCGGCAATGTTGTCACCGGCAGGCGCCTGTGCCGCCATCGTCTCCGTGGCAACCGCGGCTGCCAGGGCGCTGCTGGAACGGGCGGTCAGGGAAAGCAGGCGCAACACTTCCATTGCCATGGCATCGAGGAAGTGGGTGTCGCCAGTGCCGGTGTCGTACATCACGCCGGCGCTGTCGTCATCCCACATCTTGATATGTTTATTTGGGCTGAACGTGGTATTCCAGCAGATTTCTCCAGGGCTTGGGTGCAACGGTAATAGGTCAGTCACTGAAGAAACCCTTCAAAATTAACGTGCCATCCAGTTATCGTACAAATACTGGACGATTTCAGCTTCACCCCAGGTAACGCCCTTGGTGGGCGTGAACTGGCCGGTTGCCATCTTTGCCAGGGCGCTAACCTGCGTATCGCCACGCATCAGACAGGCGCCAACAGTATTCGGAAAACATTTTTCGTTCAGCAGGGCGGTAGCGATGGCAGCGGCAAATTTATCGGTGCCATTGATCATGTCCCAAACGCTGGCGGCACCGGTAAGCCTGCCATTGGTACGGACGCCCAGGTCGCGTAGCAACAGCGTCTTGCCCTTGTTGAAGCTGCCGTTCTGGGAGCCTGCCACCTTGGTTTTGGTGTCGGTCCAGGTCCAGCCAACGCTGGCGTCGAAGACGGCCGTGTTGTCGGCAACGGCGGGATGACCCTTGGTTGCCGGGGTTGCCTTGGTCACCGCACTTGGCTTGGCCACCGCAAGTCCCAACTCCGGCCGCGCCCATGGGGAACCGTTATTGGTTTTCCATTGGTTGATGAAAAAGCATTCATCGCCGGAGCGGTTCAGTTCATTGCGGGCAGCAACGCTACCGGTATTGTTTTGCAGCTGTCCCGAACCCCAGGCCGAGGTGCTGTTGCAATGCCATGCCATCACGGGCTGGCTGGTCAGCGTCAGGGCAACCGGTACCGCTGCAGCGCCACCCTTGATGAAGCGGCGGCGCTTGGAAAATTTGGCTGCGACTTCGTCGCCGGCAAGTGCAAGCGGCAATGGCTCGGCAGTGCCAAGCACAGCATCGTTGGTGTGGCGGCGCGTTGCGCGCAGGGACGCAGCAGTGTCCGTTGCGACAATGATGCTGCCTGCATTTGGCGCAGTCTGGTCGAGATCTGAGTTATTGGTGGTCATGTACGCTCCCTTGAGCAATTTTTTGGTGACAGGTTGCTGGTCGATTGCAGTGCATAACGCTCCGCGCAGGAACAGGAATTTTTTATACAGGTTGTCATCGCAGTGTCTGCCACCCTGCGATCAGAATAAACCAGATATTGACTCAGTGCAACTAAACCTTCTGAATTTATTTGGTGTGTTTGACAACTATTTTGTTGCAGGAGCAACTATTTCGGCAGATGTTGCCATTATAATCACGGAATGCCTGTTAGAGATCAAATAAACTTGGTACAAAGGAAATAATTTTGCGACACAACCTGTTACTAGTCCTGGCTCTGCTCGCCGTCACGGCGAACAGCGCCATGGCCGATGTCGCGAGATCCGCTTCCTCTGCAAAACCGGAGCTGGCCGCTGGCGATTTTGTCAGCCTGACTGCCCTGGCCACGCGTTATGAAAACGCCGAGGGTGTTCCCCGAGATTACAGCAAAGCGCATGAGCTGTATTGTGCGGCTGCGAAGGCCGGTGATGCTAATGCCCAGTACGCATTGGGATGGATGTATGCCAACGGTCGCGGTGTAACGCGTGATGACAATATGGCGGCCTACCTGTTCAGCCTGGCAGCTTCGCAAGGCCATGAGCCGGCGCGCAACATGGTGCGCCTGACGCCGGCAACGGCGCCGGTTGCGCCATTGCGCTGCTTGCTGCCTGACCCGGTGGTGACCGTAAGCACTGCAGTGGCTGAAGACATGGGGCCACCGACGGTGTTTCCCAAGGGACGCATCTCCAACATGGTCGGCAAGGTTTCGCCTTTGTATGAAGTCGATCCGCAGCTGGTCATGGCATTCATCAAGGTGGAATCGGGCTTCAATGAAAAAGCCGTGTCGCCAAAAAACGCCCAAGGCTTGATGCAATTGATTCCCGACACGGCGCGGCGCTTTCGCGTCAAGGATGTCTTCGATCCCGAACAAAACATCAAGGGGGGCACCGCCTATCT
>JBPBPY010000126.1:0-2863 GCA_050954505.1 Janthinobacterium lividum | reverse complement strand
TGGCATGCCCGGCTTGCGGGTGATTGTAAGGCCAGCCGCTGCCACATGCCAGCACTGGCGCTGCAAAACGCTGGCGCAGCCCTGTCAGCTGACTTTCTTTGGCTCGATCAACTGCGCGCTGGTGCGGCCGAAGCGGCGTTCGCGCTGCTGGAACGAGAGGATGGCGGCATCGAGTGCGGCATCGTCAAAGTCGGGCCAGTAGGTTTCGGTGAAATACATTTCCGCATAGGCCAGCTGCCACATGAGGAAATTCGAGATGCGCTGCTCGCCACCGGTGCGGATGAACAGGTCCGGCTCCGGCGCATACGACATGGCCAGCTGCTCGCTGAGCTGGTCCTCGGAAAATGTCTGGGCGCCGGGATTGGCGGCGACCATTTTTTCCACCGCCTGGACGATGTCCCAGCGACCGCCATAGTTGGCGCAGATGGTCAGCGTCAAACGGGTGTTGCCAGCCGTGCGGCGCTCGGCACTGGCGATCATGGCGCGCAGCTTGTCATCGAAGCGCGACAGGTCGCCCACCACGCGCAGGCGGATGCTGTTGACATGCATCTTGGTGACTTCGCGCTCCAGCGCCGTCATGAACAGGCGCATGAGCATCGAGACTTCATCGGCAGGACGGCGCCAGTTTTCCGAACTGAAGGCAAACAGGGTCAGATATTCCACCCCGCGCAAGGCGCAGGATTCCACCACATTGCGCAGGATCTCCACACCCTTGGCATGCCCCGCCACGCGCGGCAGGAAGCGCTTGGTCGCCCAGCGTCCATTGCCATCCATGATGATGGCGATGTGACGCGGCATGGAGGCGCCTGCCGGTACGTCCTGCGTTGAACTCGTATGCTTCATGGAAAAAAATCAACAATACTGGAAATGGCGGGCAAATACGCCGCACTGCTGCGGCGGACATCGGTTGGTCAAGCGCTATACGGTCAGCACTTCCTTTTCCTTTTCCACCACCAGCTTGTCGATGTCGAGCACGAAGCGGTCGGTCAGCTTTTGCACTTCATCCTGGGCACGGCGCTCGTCGTCTTCCGAACAGGCTTTTTCCTTGAGGATTTTCTTCAGGCCTTCATTGGCGTCGCGGCGAATGTTGCGGATTGCAATCTTGGCATCTTCGGCTTCGCTCTTGACCAGCTTGACCATTTCGCGGCGCCGCTCTTCGGTCAGCATTGGCGTCGGCACGCGGATCATCTCGCCCTGGGTCGACGGATTCAGGCCCAGGTCGGCGTCACGAATGGCTTTTTCGATGGCACTGACCATTTTCTTTTCGAACGGCTGCACGCCGATGGTGCGCGCGTCGATCAGCGTGATGCTGGCGACCTGGCTGATCTGCGTCGGGCTGCCGTAATAATCGACCTGTACATGATCGAGAATGCCGGTGTGGGCACGGCCGGTACGCACCTTGGCCAGGTCGGCCTTGAGCGTATCGATCGATTTTTGCATGCGTTCCTGGGTATTTTTCTTGACGTCAGCAATTGTCATGCTGCTCTCCTATCTGAGGAATTGGTCGCCGGCGCGGCGCTGTACCAAGCGCGCCACCAGCCGGAAACCGGTTAACGATTTTTTGGCTGTCGAGTTCAGACGTGGACCAGGGTGCCTTCATCTTCACCGAGGATCACACGCAGCAGTGCGCCTGGCTTGACGATGGAAAACACGCGGATTGGCAGACGCTGGTCGCGGCACAGCGAAAACGCGGTGGCATCCATGACTTGCAGGCGTTTCGAAATAGCTTCATCGAAACTGATCGAAGTGTAGCGCGTGGCCGATGCATCCTTGTTGGGATCGGCACTGTAGACACCGTCGACCTTGGTGGCCTTGAGCACGATCTGGGCACCGATTTCCGAACCACGCAAAGCCGCTGCGGTATCGGTGGTGAAGAACGGGTTGCCGGTGCCGGCGGCGAAGATGACGATCTTGCCCTCTTCAAGGTACTGCAGCGCCTTCGGACGCACATACGGCTCGACGACTTGCTCGATGCTGATGGCCGACATCACGCGTGCAGTCAGGCCGGCCTGGCGCATGGCATCGGCCAGTGCCAGTGAATTCATGACGGTGGCCAGCATGCCCATGTAGTCGGCGGTGGCGCGGTCCATGCCTTGCGCACCGGGGGCAACGCCACGGAAAATGTTGCCGCCGCCAATGACGATGGCAAGTTCGACGCCAAGCGCGGAAATGCTGGCGACGTCGGCGACCATGCGCTCGATGGTGGCGCGATTGATGCCATAGGCGTCGTCGCCCATCAATGCTTCGCCGGATAGCTTGAGAAGGACGCGCTGGTAGGCAGGTTTGGTCATGGGTGAACTCTTGGTGATTGGGTGATGCGAACTGGTTTGCTGCCGATGATAACGAACGAGGGTCAGGCTCTTGCCGTGCTTGTTACCATTGTTACTGTTGTTACTGTTGTTACTGTTGTTACTGTTGTTACTGTTGTTACTGTTGTTACGGTCATTACCGTCGTTGCCGCTGTTGCCGGTGTCGGTCTGTGACGCCGGCGCCGCAACCCCGATGCTCGCCGCAGCCATGCCAGCCGCGGTGGATTTTCAACCCCGGGCGCGGGCAAAGCTGCCGCCTATCATGCATGAAGCACGCGGCACAGTCAAAAAAACGGGCCTTGCGGCCCGCTTTCCTGTTCCTGGTCAGCCTTGCTTTGCAGCGGCAACCTGCGCGGCGACTTCTGCCGCAAAATCATCCTGCTTCTTTTCAATGCCTTCACCGACGATGAACATCGTAAACGACTTGATCGTGGTGTTGCTGGCCTTGAGCATTTGCTCGACGGTTTGCTTGTCGTTCTTGACGAAAGTCTGGTTCAACAGCGAGACTTCCTTGAGGAATTTCTGCACCGAACCTTCGATCATCTTGGTGACGA
>JBPBPY010000048.1:0-2864 GCA_050954505.1 Janthinobacterium lividum | reverse complement strand
GCCTGGCATCGGTGCCTACATTGCCGTGGCCATCGAGGCTGAAAACGGCCGCGCCATCTGCTGGGCCATTGGCGCCATGCTGGCGGGCATAGTCTTGTACGACCAGCTGTTCTTCCGGCCTTTGCTGGCATGGGCCGACAAGTTTCGCTTCGAAGAGTCGCAGGGTCCGACCGAACAGCGCTCCTGGCTGTTGCAGTGGGGCCGGCGCAGCCGCTGGCTGCGCGCGTTGACGGTGCGCTTCTGGGCCATGATGCGCAGCGCCCTGGGGTGGTTCGGCAATCCCGCTCATGCCGATCTCGCGCCCGGGCAGCCGGGCATGTTTAACTTCGCCCATCCCAACTGGCAGCGCGCCTGGAATGGACTGGTCATCTTGCTCGCCTTGCTGGCCGCCTGGCGCCTGGCCGTTTTCGTGCACAGCGAAGTCGGCTGGCGCGAGGTGCTGCATGTGATCGGCCTGGGCTGCATCACGCTGTTGCGGGTTCTGGTGCTGATCGCGCTGGCCTCGCTGATCTGGGTGCCGCTGGCGGTGTGGATCGGCTTGCGGCCACGCTATTCGCAAAAGGTGCAGGCGCTGGCGCAATTCCTGGCGGCGTTTCCGGTCAACCTGATGTTTCCGCTGGTAGTCTACGTCCTGGTGACGTTCAAGCTCTCGGCCAATGTCTGGCTCAGCCCGCTGATGGTATTCGGCACCCAGTGGTACATCCTCTTCAACGTCGTTGCCGGCGCTGCGGCAATACCGAACGAACTGCGGCTGGCGGCCGACAACCTCGGCCTGCGCGGCTGGCTGAAATGGAAGCGGGTCTATCTGCCGGCAGTGTTTCCCAGTTTTGTGACCGGCGCCATCACCGCCAGCGGCGGCTCCTGGAATGCCAGCATCGTGGCCGAATATGTCACTTGGGGCAAGACCACGCTGGTGGCCGACGGCCTGGGCAGCTATATCAAACAGATGACCGACGCCGGCGACTTCCACCGGATTGCCCTGGGCATCGGCGTGATGTGCATCTTCGTCATGCTGCTCAACCGCTTCCTTTGGCGCAAACTGTATACACTGGCGCAAGACCGCAGCAGCTGACCCGACCAAGACCATGACCCTGACACCACTGATCGCACTCCAGCACGTTGCGAAATCGTTTTCCAGCGCCGACGGCGCACCGCGCCTGATTCTCGATGGCGTCAACTTTACCCTGGCCGAAGGTGAAATCGTCGCGTTGCTGGGCAAATCCGGCTCGGGCAAATCGACCTTGTTGCGCATCATCGCCGGACTGATTCCGGCCGACAGTGGCAAGGCCCACTACCGCAGCCGCGCCATTCGCGGCCCGGCCGCCGGCATTGCGATGGTGTTTCAATCGTTTGCCCTGTTCCCGTGGCTGACCGTGCAGCAAAATGTCGAACTGGGTCTGGAAGCGCAAGGCATTGCCGTCGATGTGCGGGAAAAAAAGGCCGATGCCATGCTCGAACTGATCGGCCTGGCCGGTTTTGGCGGTGCACTGCCGCGTGAACTCTCGGGGGGCATGCGCCAGCGAGTCGGCATTGCACGCGCACTGGTGACCGACCCCGATGTACTGCTGATGGATGAAGCCTTTTCCGCGCTCGATGTGCTCACGGGCGAGACGCTGCGCAACGACATCCTCGAACTGTGGGACGGCAACCGCATTTCCACCAAGGGTATCCTGATCGTTTCGCACAATATCGAGGAAGCCGTGATGATGGCTGACCGCATCATCATCATGTCCAGCGACCCCGGACGCATCCGCAGTGAAATCTGCATTGACCTGCCACGTCCGCGCAACCCCGACGCACTCGAGGTGCGCAGCCTGATCGATGAAGTCTATGGTTTGATGACCATGCGGCCGGTGGCCGACAATCCGCAGGACATCGCCGTGGCGCCGCATTCCGGCATCCGCCTGCCGGAAACCGATGTCAGTCACATCGAAGCGGTACTTGAATTGCTCGCCGGGGCCCCGTTCGAAGGACGCGCCGATCTGCCGCAGCTGGCAGAAGAGTCGGAATTGCCCGATGAGGAATTGTTCCCGACGTATGAAGCCATGGGATTGCTGGGACTGGCGCTGGTCGACAAAGGCGATATCACCCTGACTGCCCTGGGCCAGCGCTACGTCGATGCCGAGCACACGCTGCGGCAGGAAATCTTTGGCCGCCAATTGCTCATTCACGTGCCGCTGGCCTCGCAGATTCGCCGCCACCTCGAAGATGAACCGGGTGGCGAACTCTCCGAACAGCCGTTCCTCGATGTGCTGGAAGAATTCTTGAAAGCCGATGAAGCCAAGCGCGTACTGGAAATTGCCATCGAATGGGGCCGCTATGGCGAGGTCTACGGCTACGACTACCATACCCGCAGGCTGAAGCTGCCGCAGCAGGATTGAAACCGGCATGACAGACGCCAGAGATCCCTCCTCCATGCGCTGAAGGGTCTGTGAGACACGCCATGCCGCTGCAGCCGGCAATGCGGAAGAGCCGGCTTCCTGGTCTGCCGGTTTTCACATTCGACGAGAATCCTGAAAACCGTTTATGATTGACGCAAGCACGCAGACCACTGCACCCGGCTCCGTGAACAATCCTGCGCCGTCGCCCGCGTGGCCCGCAGGCAGGGCGCGCAGGCCTGGCAGGAACGACGACTTCAGTAGTAATTATCGCGCTGGTCTCCCATCAAGCTGCGCAAGTCCTTGATGCTCATGGCGGTGACTTCATGCATGCGGATCAACAGGGCCGCGCCCACCGGCAGGCGGCGGTGGCGGATCTTGCTGATGACAGGCGGCGCAACATCAAGGGCGCGCGACAAGGCGGCATCGTTTTTCAAGTCCATCATGTCAATGAGGACGTCCAATAAGTTGTTAGGATTATAACTT
>JBPBPY010000377.1:0-2872 GCA_050954505.1 Janthinobacterium lividum | reverse complement strand
CGGGTCATGATGGTGCGCTATGTCTTTGCCGAGGACCAGCCAAACCGCCTGCAGGTAGTCACATACCGGGCCCGGGATGGCCACCTGACCCGACGTGAATCGGTGCCCTCGCGCGATCTGAACGAGCTCGAAAGCGCCTGGCAAACGGCAGTCTCCGATGGCGACGCTGCCGACGCGCTGGTGTTGCAATCGGAAGTCACCGGCATGACCATGCGCATCTGGCAAGCCAATGCCGGCTGGCGTACGCCCCCGGGCCCCGGCGAGACCGGGGTTACGCCGCCAACCGGGCTCGAGGTGGCATTGCAGCTGCGGGGACGCACCACCAGCATGTTGAAGGTTTTCCTGTTGGGGACTGCATGACGGCCCGGCATTTTTCAGGTTGCAGGAGGCAGCGTGGCGTCGCCGTGATCACGGCGCTGCTGCTGACTACACTGGCGGTGACGATTGTCGCCAGCCTGTTCTGGCAGCAGCAGGTGCAGGTCCGCACGATCGAGAACCAGCGCATGCAATTGCAGAAGCAATGGATCTTGCGCGGCGCGCTGGACTGGGCCGGCCTGATTCTGAAGGAAAGCCTGAAAGCCAGCCAATTGGTCGACAACCTGCAGCAGCCATGGGCAGTGCCCCTGGCCGAAACCCGGCTCGACTCCTATGTCGAAAACGGCCATTCCGACAGCGAGGCGACCGATGCCACGATTTCCGGCCAGATAATCGATGCGCAGTCGTATTTTAATCTGTATGGACTAAGCGCCGGCGGCGTGAAGAATCCGGTCGAAGTGCAAGCCTTTTGCCCGGCTGCTCAGCGAATTGCACATCGACCCGGCATTGGCGCAAGTAACTGCCGACACCATGGCGGCGGGCCAGCAGAAATTGTTCCGGTCGTCGTCGGCGCAGCTGGTACCGTCGCAGGCAGCGCTACGTCAACGACGACAACGACCGGCACGGCCACCACGGCCGCCGGAACGTCGGCGCCGGTGATCGCGCCGACCCAGGCCATGTCGACTGGCAGCAACGACGCTTTTCGGCCGCTCGGGATCCAGGAGGTCCAGGACTTGCTGGCTGTGCCAGGCTTTACGCCTGACATGCTGGCGAAATTAAAACCGTTCATCATCATCCTGCCGACAGTGACGCAGCTTAATGTGAACACGGCGCCGCCGGAGGTGCTCGCGGCGAAAATTGCTACACTCTCGCTGCAAAATGCAACTGCGTTGGTTGCGAGCCGCGCGACGGCGCCTTTTCGGGACATCAGCTATTTCCAGGCGCAGCTAGAAAACTGGAAAGCCGAAGCAGATATCAACACCATGAGCGTCAGAACCAATTATTTCCTGGTCGATGGCAAGGTCAAGCTGAACCATGCAAACCTCGAAGTGCTGGCCCTGATACAGCGTTCGAACATGCTGTCGCAGTTGCCCGGAAGCGCGACGCAGACAACCAGCGGCGCGACGACAGTTCTGCCGCCGTTCACGACGAGCGTAATCTGGATTCGGGAACAATAATGAAAGCGCAGGCCACTTGAGCACACTCTATATCCGCTTGCCCTCCAGATCGGTGGCCGAGAACGCCTCCCACTGGATCACGTTGCCCTGTCCCTACGCGCTGGTGGCAGGCACCGAGACAGTCGAGCGGGAAGGCCATGCCGCCTTGTCCGACCTGGCCGGCATGCTCGCCGCCGCACAGCGCGTGGTGTTGCTGCTGGCCGCCAGCGACGTCACGCTGCTGCACGTCAAGGTGCCGCCGATGGCGCCGGCGCGGCTACGCGTCGCCCTGCCGAATCTGGTGGAAGATCAACTGATGTCCGACCCGGCCGATTGCGCCATGGTAGCCGGCGCCAGTATCGCCGGGCTGCGCACCGTCGCAGTCGTACAGCGGAAGTGGTTGCAGATCCTGCTGCAGACGGTAGGCAGCCTCGGTGCGCGCAATGTCGTTGCCGTGCCTTCGCAACTTTGCCTGACACATCCTGCTGCCGGGATTGCCGCTGCAGTGACCCGCTTCGGCGACGAACTCGATCTCACGCTGCGCCTGAGCGAACAGGACGGCCTGGGCCTGCCGCTGCTGCCGGACGGTATCGAGACCGCTGCGCAGGATGTCATCGAGACGATTTGCGCCCTCGTGCCGACCGCGTCGATCTCGCTCTACGTGGCGCAGGAAGAAGCACCGGCCTATCAACGCGCCACCGATGTGCTGTTGCCACTCGAGCAGCGGGTCACGATCTATAGCGACAACTGGACGCGCTGGATCGAGGGAGCCCGCATGGTCTCGATCAACCTCGTTGCCGCCCTGGCCGGTACCGGGGGCGCAACGCTCGACTGGCGCCGCTGGCGCTGGCCCCTGGCGCTCGGCAGCCTGCTGCTGTTGCTGAACATCGGCGCGCTGAATTTCGAATGGTGGCGGCTTTCGCGCGAAGCAGCACAGCTGCGGCTTTCGATGGTGCAGATCTACAGGACCGCCTATCCGAAGGAAACCGTGATCGTCGACCCGGCGGCGCAGATGCGGCAAAAAATCGCGGCTGCCCGGCGTGATGCGGGACAACCGGCGCCCGACGACTTCGCCGCGCTGGCAGCCGGTTTTGGTGCCGCGTGGAGCAGTGTCACCCAAAATGCTCCCGCAGCAGGCAAGGCCGGAATAGCCGGAGTCGAATACCGTGACCGCAGCTTGTTCGTCAAGCCCAAGCCGGAGGTGGACATCTCGCTGGCGCAGATGAAAAGCGCGTTGGCGGCCCGCGGCCTGACGCTGGCCCAGTCCCAGCCCGGCGTCTGGCAGATACGGAGTGAAAAATGAAACCGAACCAAGTGCTGCAGGCGGTCCAGGCATTCTGGACCGAGCGGGATCAACGCGAGCGCAAGATGCTCGGCGTGGGTGGCGCGGCGGTCGGGGC
>JBPBPY010000461.1:0-2873 GCA_050954505.1 Janthinobacterium lividum | reverse complement strand
CGGCCAGGCCGCACAAGCTAAATTAATGGGTGATGACAACGAGCCAGGTTGAGAGCAATCTCAACGGCCATGGCGCCGGCGATAGTTTTCCAGGAAACGCGCAATGCGTCCCATGGCATCGGTCAGGTCATCCGTGTTTGGCAGGAACACCACGCGGAAATGATCGCTGGTCGAGCAGTTGAACCCGGTACCCTGGACGATCAGCACGCGCTCTTCGGCCAGCAGATCATACGCGAACTGCTGGTCATCGGCGATCGGGTACACCGCCGGGTCCAGGCGCGGAAACATGTACAGCGCCGATTTCGGCTTCACGCAGGTCACGCCGGGAATTTCGGTCAACAGCTTGTGAGCCAGGTCGCGCTGGCGTGCCAGCCGCCCGCCCGGCATCACCAGGTCGTTGATGCTCTGGTAGCCGCCCAGCGCGGTCTGGATCGCGTACTGGCCCGGTGCATTGGCGCACAGGCGCATCGAGGCGAGCATGTTGAGTCCCTCGATATAGTCCCTGGCATGCTTCTTTTCACCTGAGACCACCATCCAGCCGGCGCGGTAGCCGCAGGAACGGTAATTCTTCGACAGGCCATTGAAGGTGATGAACAGCACATCGTCGGCCAGTGACGCCAGCGACACATGGACGGCGCCGTCGTACAGCACCTTGTCATAGATTTCATCGGCAAAGACGATCAATTCATGCTGGCGCGCCAGGTCGACGATCTGCTGCAGCAACTCGACCGGATACAGGGCGCCGGTTGGATTGTTGGGGTTGATCACCACGATGGCGCGGGTATTGCTGTTGATTTTCCTGCGGATGTCGTCGATGTCGGGAAACCAGCCGGCCTGCTCATCGCAGACATAATGCACGGGATTGCCACCCGACAAGCTTACTGCCGCCGTCCACAGCGGGTAGTCGGGCGCCGGCACCAAGACTTCATCGCCACTGTTGAGCAAGGCATTCATGCTCATGACGATCAGTTCGGAAGCGCCATTGCCGAGGTAGACGTCGTCCATGGTGACGCCGGCAATGTTCTTTTCCTGCGTGTAGTGCATGACCGCCTTGCGCGGCGCGAACATGCCTTTCGAATCGGTGTAGCCGGACGCATTGCCCATGTTGGCAATCATGTCCTGGACGATTTCTTCCGGCGCATCAAAACCGAATACCGCAAGATTGCCAATATTGAGCTTGATGATCTTGTGGCCTTCTTCTTCCATCTGCCTGGCTTTTTCCAGCACCGGGCCGCGGATGTCATAACAGACGTCAGCCAGTTTCTTCGATTTTTGAATGGTTCGCACGGGTATAATGTCCTTGATTACTTCCACAAATTCCAGCCCTTCATTCTGCCGAATGCGCGCTGATTTATCAATCGCTAATGCCTGGCAGCAGAGCATTCGCGGTTTTACTTTATCATTATCTGATCGCTTACTTTATAGCAATTGTCTTGCCGGTCATGCTTTATTGCCCGTGGCGTCAAGACGCCTTCTGTTTGATTCAAATTTGATTCCCGTCTGATTCACTGCCGATAACGCTGATTCTGCGGCTGTTTTTTGCGTGAACGGGATGGAAATCGTTACAATGCGGCTCATTCCACAGGCCCGACAATCATGAAGCTACACGCCACCGCAACCCAGCAATACCAGACCATCACCGGCTACGACGAAAGCGGTGTCGAGATCAATGCCACGCGCCACGCCAGCAGCCTGCTGGTGCTGCCCGAAGCGGCACCGGTGGCCTGGCCGGTCAGCAGTTTCGAGGCCCTGACTGCGGCCGATTTCGAGCGCATTGGCGCAACCGACCCCGACGTGGTCATTCTCGGCACGGGTGCACGCCAGCACTTTGTCCATCCAAGGCTGACGGTTTCCCTGACCGACCGGCGCATCGGTGTCGAACCCATGGACAACCAGGCTGCCTGCCGTACCTACAACATACTGATGGCGGAGGGCCGCAAGGTCGCACTGGCATTGATCATCGCATGAGGGGGCTGGCCAGGTCGAGACCGTTCGCCGCTGCCCTGCTGCTGGCATTTTGCCTGGCCTGGTTCTGGTCGCTGGGCGCACGCACGCTGGTGCCCACCGATGAAGGGCGCTACGCCGAGATGGCGCGCGAGATGGTCACCACCAATGACTGGATCACACCGCATCTGAACGGCATCAAGTACTTCGAAAAGCCGCCGCTGCAGAACTGGATGAACGCGCTGACCTTCAAGGCTTTCGGTTTTGGCGACTGGCAGGCACGACTGTGGACCGGCGTATGCGGCTTTTTCGGCATCTGGATGGTGTATTACACCGGCCGCCGGGTATTCGGCCGTGCGGTCGGCATCACCGCTGCCGCAGTCCTGGGTTCGTCGGTCTACTGGATTGCCATGGGCCATATCAACAGCCTCGACATGGGGCTGGCGGCAACCATGACGCTGGCACTGTGCGGACTGCTGCTGGGCCAGCGCAATGAAGCCAGCCCGCGCCAACGGCGCAAGGGCATGCTGCTGTGCTGGGCCGGCATGGCGCTGGCGGTGCTCTCCAAGGGCTTGATTGGCGTAGTGCTGCCGGGTGCCGTGCTGGTGCTCTACATGCTGCTGGCGCGCGACTGGACAGTCTGGAAACGGCTGTATTTCGGCCCTGGCCTGCTGCTGTTCATGCTCCTTTGCGCGCCCTGGTTCATCCTGGTGTCGGCGGCCAATCCATCGTTTGCGCATTTCTTTTTCATACACGAGCATTTGCAGCGCTTCACCAGCACCGTGCATCACCGCACCGGTTCCTGGCATTATTTCTTCCCGATCCTGTTTGCCGGCATCCTGCCCTGGCTCGGCATCCTGGTCCAGAGCCTGTGGGATGCACGCAAGAGCGATGCCGGCGGCTTCCAGCCCAAGCTGCTGCTGGTGGTC
>JBPBPY010000426.1:0-2877 GCA_050954505.1 Janthinobacterium lividum | reverse complement strand
GGGGATGTAATCCTCGATGTTGAACCCTTTGACTTCGCCACCGATACGCGTTGTAAACGGGGTGGGATCAAACTTGGTGATGGTCGCGATGCCCGAGGTGCCGGCGACCAGCGCATCCCATGAGGAGGCAACAGTATTGCCCACGGGGGAAACGCATCCCAAACCAGTAATGACAACGCGACGTTGAAGCGAACGGCTCAAACGATTCTCCTGGAGACTATCAGAATTTACTGGCTGCTCAAGCAGTCTTGACGTGCGCCTTGGCGTAATCGATGGCTTGCTGGACGGTGGTGATCTTTTCAGCTTGCTCGTCCGGGATTTCCATTTCAAATTCATCTTCGAGTGCCATCACCAGTTCAACGGTGTCGAGGGAATCTGCACCGAGATCGTCGACGAAAGACGATTCGATCTTGATGTCGGCTTCGGCAACGCCGAGTTGTTCAGCAACGATTTTCTTGACGCGCAATTCGATATCGGACATGGTAGGGCTCCTGTAAATAGGTAACGGAAAGTGCGCGCATTTTAGCAGGTTTGCGGCACTTGGATAGGCTTTCAAATTTCACTTGAAAAAACGTGGCTGCCAGCGCACTGCAACATGCGCACGAGCCAAACATGGCCACCCTACGGTGGCATTCGACAGCGCCGCTCGCCGCTGCTGCAGCGTCGCGACCGAACCTGGCAGCCATCGCTGGCCGATGCAGGCCCGGCGCTCAGCTCATGTACATGCCGCCGTTGACATGCAGGGTGGTGCCGGTGATGTAGCCTGCCTGCGCCGAGGCGAGAAATGCCACTGCAGCGGCAATATCTTCCGGCTGTCCAAGGCGACCGATGGGAATCTGCTGCAGCAGCGACGCGATCTGCTGCTCGCTCAGCGCGCGGGTCATGTCGGTATCGATGAAGCCGGGCGCGATGCAGTTGACCGTGATATTGCGGCTGCCGATTTCACGCGCCAGCGCGCGGCTCATGCCGGCCACGCCAGCCTTGGCTGCCGCGTAGTTCATCTGCCCCGGATTGCCGGCCGAGCCGACCACCGAGGTGATGTTGATGATGCGCCCGCTCTTGGCACGCATCATGCCCCGCAGTACCGCACGCGCCAGGCGCGCGACCGAGGTCAGGTTGGTGCTGATGACGGCATCCCACTCCTCGTCTTTCATGCGCATGGCAAGCTGGTCCTGCGTGATGCCTGCATTGTTGACCAGGATGGAAAGGCCGCCAAACTGTTTCTGGATATCGGCGACAACCGATTCGCACAGCGCCGCATCGGTGACGTCAAGAACCACGCCGTGTCCGCCCTGGCCGGAAATGGCCTTGAGATAATCGCTGATTGCGGCAGCGCCGGATGCGGAGGTGGCCGTGCCGACCACGATGGCGCCACTGCGCGCGAGTTTTTCGGCAATTGCGCGGCCGATGCCGCGCGAGGCGCCGGTGACCAGTGCAACCTGGCCGGCCAGTTCGCCGGCAGGTTGAGTGGAATCGGCAATGAAGGAGGCAGTGTTCATGATTGGATGGATGATTGCAAGAGTTCGAGGATTCGTTCCAGCGCAGCCTGGTCGACGATGGCGTCGCCCTGCAGATCGGGTGCAATGCGCTTGGTCAAGCCGGTGAGGACCTTGCCGGGACCGCACTCGATCACATTGGTGACGCCCAGCGCAGCAAAGCGCTCGATGGTTTCGACCCAGCGCACCGGGCTGGCTGCCTGGCGTACCAGGGCATCCTTGATGGCGTCGGGATCGTTGACGATGGCGACATCGACATTGTTGACCAGGTCGATCTGTGGCGCCGAGAACCTCAGGCCGGCCATGTACTCGCGCAGGCGGGCCGAAGCCGGCTGCAGCAGCGAACTGTGGAACGGCGCCGACACGGGCAGGCTCAATGCGCGCTTGGCGCCCAGTGCCTTGGCCGCTTCACACGCGCGTTCGACCGCACCCTTGTGCCCGGCAATGACCACCTGCAGCGGGGCGTTGTAGTTGACCGGCTCTACCACTTCGCCCTGCGCGCCGCTGATGCAGGCCGACAGCACATCGAGGTCGGACAAGCCCAGAATGGCGGCCATGCCGCCCTGCCCGACCGGCACCGCTTCCTGCATGGCCTGGGCACGAAAACGCACCAGCGGCACGGCATCACGAAAGCTGATCACGCCAGCTGCCACCAAAGCGGAATACTCACCCAGGCTGTGACCGGCCAGCAGTGCCGGCACCGGTCCACCGGCGGCTTGCCAGGCGCGGTAGAACGCCACGGCAGCCGTGAGCATGACGGGCTGGGTATTGGTAGTCAGGTCGAGTTCCGCCTTGGGCCCCTCGGCAATCAGGCGCGCGAGATCGCATTCCAGGGCATCGGAAGCCTCGGCGACGGTTGCGCGCACGGCCTCGTTGCCGGCAAAACCATCGAGCATGCCAATGGCTTGCGAGCCCTGGCCGGGAAATACAAATGCAAATTTAGTCATGCGAAGTCTGTTCTTCCTTGAAGATAAAGGGTGGTCGACATGGTACCGGGCGCAGCAATCGAAACATCATCAACGGCGCATCAACAGCGCACCAGGAGGGCATCACGACGGTATCGCGCGGTTATCGAGAAGCCATCGAGATGGCATGAAGCGCGCATCATGCGGGCAGCAACCGCATGGCAGCGCGCCCGTGACACAGCAGTCAAGCACATGGCAGCAGCGCCGCTGCTGCCAGGCCGGGCTACATGCGCACCAGCACTGCGCCCCAGGTGAAGCCGCCGCCAACGCCCTCCATCAGTACCGTCTGGCCAGCCTCGATGCGGCCGTCGCGCACTGCCGCATCGAGCGCCAGGGGTATGGAGGACGACTAGGTTTTTCCATGCTGGTCGACGGTGACCACCATGCGTTCGAGAGGCAGTCCGAGTTTTTTTGCG
>JBPBPY010000523.1:0-2885 GCA_050954505.1 Janthinobacterium lividum | reverse complement strand
TGCCTTGTTCGGGTTGGTCGGCATGGCCGCCGCCAGATCTGCACCACCGGCCATTTTCTTGAGCAGCGCACCGTCGACGCCGCTGTTGCCCGGCGAGCTTGGAGGCGGAACCGATGATGGACCTGAGACAGTGCTGAGCATGCTGCCGATGCCGTCGAGCGTAGCGCCGGCAGGCGCGGTCTTGCTGGGGGATTTTGCCATGGGTTTCCTTGTAATTGATCTTGCTGAATGGTATGTAGGACGGTATGACTTTTCAGTATGCAAACCTTAGCAGCTCTTGGCATCGTGATAAGTAGGCCAACTTCTTGAAGCGTTGTAGGAATTGGTGAACGCCGTCCAGCTGGCCCTGAGAAGGTATTACAGTAAAAAAAAACTAATTAGTTGTCTACAGTCGGTCACAACACAGCGCTACCATAAATTTCCCTTGCGAAACATTAGCGCATTTCGTATATTGCTTGCCTAGACAATTACTGCCATGACGATGAATGTCGAATGAAACAAATGACCGGCGTGACCACCCGCCCATTCCACTGTGCGATCAGCAGGCCCTTGCGCATGCAGCCACCGGCTCAGCAGGCGGCGACAACTTTTTCGATACCTACCTGGTCGAGGACAGCGTCGGCTATCTGCTGGCACGCGCCCGTACCAGGCTGGCCAAGCGGCTCGACCTGGCGCTGGCGGAGTTCGGCATCACCAACGCGCAGGGCAGCATCGTGCTGATGTTGATGACCGGAAAATACTCCACCGCCGCCGAACTGGCACGTGAGCTGTATATCGATGCAGCATCAATGACACGCATGGTCGATCGGCTGGAAAAGCGCTGCCTGATCCAGCGTGAACGCACGCGGGATGACCGCCGTGTCGTCAAGCTGCTGCTGACCGACTCCGGCCGGCACCTGGGCGCCCGGTTGCCTGCGGTCTACGGCGCGGTCGTCAAACACAGCTTTGCCCGCTTCAGCAGCGATGAACTTGCCAGCCTGCGTGCCCTGCTGCGCAAGTCGCTGGAAGACGATGGCCCTGGCTGCGGCCTGGCGCCAGCTGCACCGCCACAGTGAGGCGCGCACCACCCGAGAATGCCAGCGCCACGATATCCATACCAGAACCCACCGACCAAGTTTTCATGAAATCACATCCTATCGAGCCGGCTTGGCCGGCGAACGCGACCCAGGCGCACGGCGGCCCGGCGCCGCAAAACCCTCGGCCGGGCCGCAAACAGCGTGTTTTCCTGCGCTATCGGCACGCGCTGCCGGCCATCGCTGCCGGCGTCGCTGCCAGCCTGCTCTTGTGCAGCTGCGCCAGTTTCAAGGGCATAGGCAGCACCAGTGCAATGCGCGCGCCAGCCGAATTCGCCACGACCCGGACACTGCCTGAGCAAGGCGGCCAGTGGCCCGAAGCCTCATGGCCACTGGCCATTGGCGGGCCGGCATTGATGTCGCTGATCGATGAAGCCTTCGCATCCAATCCATCATTGCAGGTGGCCACGGCGCGCCTGGCACAGGCCCGGGCACTGGCCCTCTCTGCGGGTGCAGCCAGCCGTCCGACTGTCAGCGCCAACTTTACCGGTACCTACCAGCGTTTCACGGAAAATGGCCTGGTGCCGGTGCCACTGGCGGGCACTTACCAGACCGATAGCCGGCTGTCGCTGGACTTTTCCTATGATCTCGATTTCTGGGGCCGTCATGGCGCCGAATTGCGCGCGGCGCTGTCGCAAGGCCAGGCGGCGTCGGCCGAGCAACAAGCCGCGCGCCTGATGATCTCGACGTCGATTGCCCGGGCCTGGGTCCAGCTGGCGCGCCAGCAGGCCACGCTGGACTTGATCGCCCGCCAGGTGGCGTTGCGCGAAATGGTCGACCGGCTGACCCAGCTGCGCATCAAGTCGGGACTGGACCCTCGCTCCGACAATGAACAGGCAGTCCAGCAACTGGCCAGCCTGCGCTTCGAACAAGCGCTCTGGCAGGAGCAAAGTGCCCTGACGCGCAACCAGCTGGCCGCCCTGCTTGGCCAGGGTCCGGACCGCGGCCTGCAGATCGCTGCGCCATCCCTGCCTGAAGCCGCCACACTGGCACTGCCGGACAATCTGCCCCTGGCATTGCTGGCCCATCGTCCGGATATCGTCGCGGCGCGCTGGCGCGCCCAGGCTGCAGTGGGCGAAATCGACAGTGCGCGGGCACAGTTCTACCCCAACGTGAATCTGGTGGCATTTGCCGGCCTCTCCAGCCTGGGCCTGGACCGTCTGCTCGACAGCGGCAGCCGCATCGTCGGCGCCGGTCCGGCAATCAGCCTGCCGGTGCTCGAGACGGGCGCGCTGCGGGCGCAGCTGCAAGGCCGCTATGCTGCCAGCGATGCTGCCATCGCCAGCTACAACCAGACCTTGAACGATGCGCTGCATGATGTGGCAGACCAGGTGATGTCTTCGCGCGCAGCGCTCGAACAGGAGCGCCAGCAGCAGACAGCCACGCAGTCGGCCGGCAATACCCTGCGGCTGGCGCGCGAGCGCGAGCGCGCCGGCACGACCAACATGCTGCCGGTGCTGGCCAGTGAAATGGCATTGCTGACGCAGCAAAAATCGGCACTCGACACCACTGCCCGGCGTGCCGATCTGCGCATTGGCCTGATCCGCGCCCTTGGCGGCGGTTTCGTCGATGACAGCCAGCCGCCCGACAGCCGTCCTGCCGACCCCAAGGCCGCCGACAGCAAGGCTGCCGGCGCCGGTACCAGCCCTGCCATTGAAAACAATCCTCCAAATAGCAAAGCCGCATCATGACCGACACCGCTCCCGTTGCTCCCCAACTCACTGTCCCCGCCCCTGCCGGCAACAAGCGCAAGGGTATCCTGATCATTGTCACCATCGTCATTGCGATCCTGCTCATCGCCTATGGAATCTG
>JBPBPY010000155.1:0-2902 GCA_050954505.1 Janthinobacterium lividum | reverse complement strand
TGCCCGCATAATTGATACCGATTAGAAGTGACTTTTTGCGAGGTCCGTTGTTACTGAAGCCTCGTTCTTGGTATCGTTCTTCGTAGTAGGCCATATTGATGTCGGAGAGGTTTGGGTAGGTCCGCGGTAACGGTGGGTCTGCAGCTGAGGTACTTGCGGTTGCAAGTCAGTGTTGACAAGGTCACGTCGTGCAGATGAGGTCGGCTTCCACAGATTGATCGGCAGGTACACGTGGCTTGGCGGGGCAAACGCGAGTGTCAGCGCTTCGGCATGCCGACTTCCGCTTGCCGTGTTGAACAGCGCGATGACTTGCTACATATGACCACAGCGGGTAGTCACTGCGCCGCTAAGAGTACGGACAGCGTCGCAAGCCCGAAGCATTCTTTCCGTGGCCGGACGATTGGGCCTTCAGGATCATTCCGGGGGTGTCTGGGTCTTGCGAGCAGCCTCAGAGATGCCATGGTCGGCCATCGTGTTGTTGGCATAGATATTGAGTGTGAGCATCGCGAGGTTAGCAGTCCTGCAAGCCCCATAGACCCTAATGTCAATGTATGTGTATACATGTACCTTACTTCTGTTCATGGTATAGCAGACTCGGATGCTCGGATTCAGCCCTATATTCGAGATCGGCGTATCGACGCTAGGGAGATCTACCGCGTCAAGGACCTCGAAGTGTCAAACCACCAAACATTGAAACACTGCTGTAGTTTGATAGTCAATGGCTTCCCTAATGACCATGTCGCCAATGCGGGCACGGCTGGCACTCAAAGCCCAGGAAGCCTCTTTCATCTGCCGACGATGTCTACACCAACGAACGAACACACCCCCGAGCATTCGCCTGCAGAGACCATGGTCGAAACAAGCCATACTACGCCAAATAAGAGCACAGAGCACAGCACCCGCCTACCAACCATCTTCATCCCCTCTCGGCGCTCTCAGCCAAACCATATCCCGTAACGCCGTCGCACCAACATCCAGATCAATTCCCAAAGCTTCCTCCTTCCCGGCCACCTCCTCCAAATCCGTCGCCTACTGGCTGCTCGCCTCGGCAACCAGCGTCTTCGGTATCGTCGTCTTCGGCGGCCTCACGCGCCTCACCGAGTCCGGCCTCAGCATCACCGAATGGCGCCCCGTGACCGGCTCTTTCCCTCCCCTGAACCAAGAAACATGGGAAGAAGAGTTCGCACGCTACAGACTGAGTCCTGAGTTCAAGATGCTGAACTCGCGTATGGATCTCGAGGAGTTCAAAAAGATATACTGGATGGAGTGGACGCATAGACTATGGGGGAGGGTAGTAGGCATTACGTTTCTTGTACCGACGATCTACTTCGTTGCGCGAAGACGAGTAAGCGCACATATGGCACGGCGGCTGTTTGGCATATGCGGTCTCATCGGCTTCCAAGGGTTCATCGGCTGGTGGATGGTCAAGAGCGGGCTCAAAGACGATCTTCTGGAGACTGGCTCACATCCGCGGGTAAGCCAGTACCGTCTTGCGACCCACCTCGGCACGGCATTCATAGCATACCTCTGCATGCTCCACAACGGCCTCCAAATTCTGCGAGAACACCGTCTCTTGCGCGACCCAGCCGAGGGCCTCAAACTCCTTGATACGCTTCGCGACCCTGCCCTCCGACCGCTTCGTCGATATGTCGCGGCGCTCAGTGGGCTGATATTCGTGACTGCCATGTCCGGAGCGTTAGTCGCTGGTCTGGACGCCGGTTTAGTGTACAACAACTTCCCGTGGATGGGCCAGAACATCTTGCCACCCAAACGCGAGATGCTGGATCCATTCTACTCCCACACGCCGGACCGAGGAGACTTGATCTGGCGTAACATGTTCGAGAACCCTGTCCTAGCACAGCTCGACCACCGGGTCCTCGCCACGACAACCTTCACGGCCGTCCTCTCCCTCTGGATATACACGCGCTACAGCGCTTCGGTCCGCTCTTTACTTCCCAGATCCGGCAGACTAGGAGTACTCGGCTTAGTGCATCTCGTGAGTCTGCAAGTCGTACTAGGCATCACTACACTTTGGTACATGGTCCCCACTACGCTCGCCTCGGCGCATCAGGCCGGAGCTTTGGCGCTTCTGAGCGGTGTCGTTGTACTGGGGAGTCGGGTGTGGGTTCCTAAGCGGACTCTGCGACTTGTGCAGAATGCGGCGGGGCAGATGCAGGGGAAGAGTTTGGTGGGGAGGAGGGGGCCGGATGCTATGATGAGGGCGAGGGTTGAGGGGGCGATGGCTAGTTGAGGTTGAGGTGTGAGTGTGGAGTCTGGGGGTGGAAGCACAGCGTTGGCGTTTGTACAGCTGTGACAGCGTACTGGATGGAAATGTCGTTCACGCTTGAGTTCACTCAACTTCACTGGCATTATAGGCATTTGTGTCTTGGGCGAATGTACGGCGTTGAAACGGGATTTAGCGTCGATTTGGCGTTGTACCATGTAAGGGGAAATGACGACGCCCGACTCCGCTGATTTGCACTACAGCCACAACCAAATTTTCGTACGAGCATGACATTGGTTGTTGACTGAGCACCGTAGCGCCCCGAACGCAGTGTGTGGGTCTGGAAGGGACTGCCTGAGCGTGAGCTGAGGCTGGGCGCCAGAACCAACTCATTGGTCCCGCTCGTCGCTTCAGCAGGCTCATTTTACCTGCCCGTCTGACATTCTGGCTCTATTCATTCACTCCAACAATGTTATGCGCATATTCGACGACTGGACGACTGTCGCGCTTTGTGCGGAAGCATGGGTGTGGCGTGCGCTCTGTGAAAGCCGGATATTACTCTGCATTGTCCGCCGGTATCGAGAAATCTCAAGCCGACGAGATAACAACACGAGATTCTTTGTCCGGCAGGCAATTTCAATGGCGTTTTTCTCTACCCACGTATGGGTACATGTAGGA
>JBPBPY010000217.1:0-2917 GCA_050954505.1 Janthinobacterium lividum | reverse complement strand
ACGGCGCTTGACGTCATCGAGGTGACATGGAGTTTCAACGGCGCGCGCTCATCGTCCTCATCGACCATGTCCATTTTTTTCATGCAGTCGAAATAGGCATTGGTGTGCGCCAGCGCGAGTTCGAAGTCCGGTGTGCAGATCAGTTTTTTCGCCTTGATTTGCTCCAGCATCTTGCGTACGTCGACGATGGTGAGGAACGGCGCGACTGCCATCACATACGGCTCGAACAGTGGTGTGTTACGCAGCCGCGCTGCGCTTGCCACTGCCTGGGCGCCAAGTGCCGGATAGCCTTTTGCTGCCACATCACCCAACCGGGTTTTCCAGTCGCTCCATGTGCCGGCCAGCGCCAGCGCCGCTTGACGCATCGGATTCCAGTCTTTCCTTGAAATGCCGAGTCCCCTGCGGATGGCATGCTCTATTGTCGCTTCGGCGTCGATCTGTGCCAGCTCCTTGACGATGCGTGCGCGCTTGGCGTCGGTGCTGGGCGGACCCTGTGTCGTCAGCAGATTGTTCAGTGCATTGATTTTGCGGGCAGCAGATGTATTGAGCAGGCGATTCTCCAGAACTGCGGCAATGGCCTTGAAAAATGCGGGGGCGAGATACGGTGCCGGCGACTCGGCCGGCTCGCCATCGCGGGCAATGAGTGCCATTCTGATGCCAATTTCAATCGCTTCGCGCAGCTTGTCATAGGCGCCGTCTTCAACGATGAATTTGAAGGTCGCCACGGCACGTTCCGACATTGCGCCATCGTCGTCGGCGCGAGAATGCCGATTGCGGATGCCAACGTTGCCGGGCGCTGCAAGCAATGGGCCAAGTTGCTGGCGAAAATCCTTGATGAAAACCTGCAGCAACTTTTTCTGGATGCCGGTTTGCGTTTCGGGCAGCAGCAAGGCATGTTTCTCAATGATCGACAGTGCCACTTTTGCATCCAGCCAGCGAACGTTATCGAGCAGGAAGTCATTCAGCGGCAGGTGCTGGGCACTGACAAGCTTGGTAATGAAATCGAACGGATACCTGGCGAACAATGGTTGATGGCGTTGCAGCGGCAGTCGATTCGATACGATGGCAGCGGCAATCTCGCGCAGGTCTTCCGGGTCCGTGAGCATGCGCTTGGCCAGCAACTCCAGGATCAGTTCATCAAAGGCATGGCGAATCGCTGGCGGCCGGCTGGCATGGTCTGCCTGCTGGAAAGCATGCCAAAGTCCGTTGCTTGCCATGACACCATCGCCGCGATGACCGAATTCGCCTTCCGTGCCGCTGGCAAACAGATGCTCTCGCAAACGCTTGAACAGCAGTTGCCGAAGCGCAGCAAGATTCTTCGACTGCCAGCTATCGACGGCTGGGTGGGCAGCTTCGTCATGGGCACCGACCAGAAACTTGTCGACAAGGTCGGCCAGGAAAACGTCCGACGGTTGAGATTTCTCCAAGATATCCAGGACTGCAAACTGGTAAGGCAGTATCTGCTCTGCGTGGCGGCTCGATACCCGGCTGCCGAAGATTGCTTCGATGTTCCCCGTGCTCACCGGCACGCCAGGTGGCCGGGTCCCCAAACCTTTCAGGAATGCTTCTCTCAGTGGCGTGAGGGTGTGAAGATGAAACGCCGTCTTGCGGCCAACGCCATTGACCAACAAATCGAACAGGGCAGATGACACCAGCGGGTCTACCCGATGGCGCGCTGATGACTCCCTTCGATAGCGCATTTTCTGCAACAGGGCGTCGGTCAATTCGGCT
Source organism: Janthinobacterium lividum (assembly GCA_050954505.1). Classification (GTDB taxonomy): domain Bacteria; phylum Pseudomonadota; class Gammaproteobacteria; order Burkholderiales; family Burkholderiaceae_D; genus JAQGMO01. Next base: position 1,186 of record JBPBPY010000217.1, on the reverse strand, counting down.
GCCGCGCTGCGCTCTGCGGTATCGACGCCGAGCAGGAAGTGCAGCATTTCGCTGAAGTTGGTAAAAGGCAGTCCACGATTTCCGTCTGCATCAGTGAAATGAAACAGGTCGCTGGCGCGATGGTGACACACAGCATCGATCAAGGCGCTGCGCAAAATGGCGAGGTTGCCGGGGTCGAACAGGCCAGGATCGGTGCCGCAGGCGCTGGCAATCCAGAGCGGACGCAGGTGGGCAAGTTCTTCGGGACGTGCCGTACAGTTGCCATGCTGGCCTTCGCGGCCGAATTGTCCTTCTGCAAGCCCATGCACGATTCGCAGCTTGAACGCGTCCAGATGGCGTAGCAGTCCTGCAGGCAATGGCCTGCCTTGTGGCTGGAACAGGGTTGGGCGATCCTGGACCATGAAGATTTCCTTGAACCACTCATCTGTAATAGTTCGATGCACCTCCAGCACCTTGCACAACAAATTTTCGATCGCCCTGGTGCTTTGTTCGGTATTGGCGTGCCGACTCGGCTGCTCGAGCTGCGCACACAGCAGGGATCGCATTTCGCCCGATGCGGCAACCGGCTGCAGACTGGCAGGCAACGGCCGGTTGACATCGCCAGCGAGCGACGCAAGCAGATACTTTGCATCAGCCGTGTAACGGCTGCCTCGATGAAGATGAAAAACAAACGCCGCCAGCGTGCACACCATTTGACGTTGCATATTCACATCCATGCGCTCCCAGGCATGGCCAAACGCCTGTGATGGGTCGACCTGCACGCGCCTAGATGAAGGCGCCACGGTACGAACTGCATAGTTGGCAGGGTATTGAATCGGCATGGTGTCAGGCGGATGGAATCATTGGATTGCCATCTGTGGCTGGAACGCCGGATTAGTTCGTGTTATTTTTTTGGTAAGTGGTTTCGGGCAAAACAAGCAAACCTGCCGGTGGGCAGGTTCCGGGCTGCGGAGGGGTTGCGGGGCACGGGGCAAGGCGGGCGGTGAACAGTCACAGGTTCACCGCCCGTACATCAAAGCGTCACTGGATGAATTCCACATTCGCCGAAACGCTTGACTGGTTGCCAGCGGCATCGACAGCCACCACCTTGATGACATGCTTGCCGGTGGTGCGGCCAATGCTCAGTGCGCCGCTGAGGCTAGACCGTGGCAACGAGATCAGGACCTTGCCATCGTAATAGATCAGC
>JBPBPY010000102.1:0-2920 GCA_050954505.1 Janthinobacterium lividum | reverse complement strand
CATTCAAATCACCTTACAACATATAGTAAGCGCTATTAACGCTAAGTTAAAATAAGTTGAGTTATAATATCCCTTCTTCGTTAGGTTAGTCAGGCGAGAATAGAGCTTAAAAGGAAGGAGAGAGTAACCTACTAGAAGATAAAGGAGCTACCTAGTAAAACATAAATAGGCGACCTAGTAGAGATAGGAAGAAGTCACTTAAGAACATGATAAAGGAGTAACCTAGTATAAAAAAAGAAGGAATTACCTACTAAAAGCGGAAGGAGCGACCTAAGGAAAAAGGGAGGAGCGACATAGCTAAAAGAAGAAGGAGCGGTCTCCTAAAAGAGAGGGGGCCGAGAGCTTTTAGAGAAAGGTCGCATTTCCCTTTACTAGCTAGGTTTCTCCTGCTTCTTGCAGCCGGGCTGCCGAGGCGCTCATGACGGAAAGGAAAGCTACCACGTACTCATAATTGCTCTAGAAAGCGTGAGCATGAACAAGGAATGATGGCATGGAACCATGACCAAGATGGTGCGAGATACTCTTTTTGAGGGGCTAAGACCGAGGTGAGCTAACGCCTAGGGATGATCGTGTATGATGAAGACATGAGATACGCCTTTTCAAAGCGTGAACGATATCGTCTCATGCTTTGTTGCTTGGCCTTTCCCCGGACATTCGAATGATTTCCTGATCGTTCGAGTCGAGACAGCAGCAATATGGTCCGTAGAGAAACAGAGTCAGTCTCAGGCACGACTCTGCCACAGCGATTCGCTAGGGTTCCGCATCCTCGACACGTACTCAGCGTACTCGAGCTCATCAACGTCCCTCTGATCCGCACTTCCACTCCCAGTGATCTTCTCCACCACATTTCGCAACCAGCCGTGCGGCGGCATCTCCACTTTCGTTGCTCGAGATCGGCTCTGCGGTGGTCTTTGCCACCAAACGCCGCCGAATGGGTATCGATCCAGGATCTTCCGGAGCATACGTGATCTGCCGACTTCTACGTTCGAGAGCTGTGGGTGTTGGTAGGCGGGTATGCGGAAGGCTTCTTGGTCTTCGGAGAAGCGTATGATGACTTGGCTCTGGCTGTTGCCCAGATGCGCATGATTCAGTCGCGTTGTGGGATGAAACGATGGCGACAGAGCGTCTATGGGAAGTGAATGGACGATGTCTGCCTAATTAACGTGAGCAAGGAGCCCAGTATAAGCCTTTACACGGCAGTGTCGTACCTCGGCCTGGCCAGCAAGCCTCATGTGGTCGATGTCTTCCTGCGTAGTCGGTATGAAAAGACAATTGATCATCGTGGGAGCGCACAGGGCGATGAGAATGGAGCGTGATAGACTAATCATCTCAAAGGATGAGCGAACGTGATCAAAGGCCGGCTTTGCAGCATTCAAAGTGCTCGTCAGGATGTGCCTGGATTCAAGAACTTCCATCTCGTCTGCAAGGCAACCAGCAGCCATTCTTCTGCTGCCAGGGGGAGCACGCATGCAGCATTGGAATTCTTTCTGAAAAGAATGTATCTACACGGCAGATCATTCCGCCTTTCAACGGTGGCTGGTGACGCCAGGAAATGCCACGTGGGTGATGAAGGAATGCACTTCGGCAAAGCTGCGGGTGATATGATCTCGTCACATATTGTGACCGACTTCATGCTTTCGCACAGTAGCTGACTACGTCGTCGCCATACCACTTGCTGGCTACGTCTGGATGACTGCGAATCCACTTACGCAATTGCGACTCACCAAGGCTGTCCCACCTCAGGTCCAGGAAGCTCGATACTGTTTCTGATGGACTATGATGTGCGCCGCGCCCATGCTCCCTCATGTTCTTGACTGAATCCGGGATGTATGAGCGTATCTCGGAGACCGTAAGACCTAGCGGCTGGCCCTGAAAGAAGGGTATCGAATAATGTGTGGGTGATGCAGGCCTTGTAGCCTAGTAAAGCTCAATCTCAATTTACGTTCGATCCATATACCCAATGACCAGTGTAATATTACGAGGTGGTCGGTCAGTCCAACCTACCTCACCCTGAGTATCGTTGCCCTGACCGCGTCGTTAGTCGCAGCGCTCAGGGAATTGCCAAAATTGACCACGAAACTGCCCTCGATCGGCAGTGCTGGTATCCAGTCCCCCTTAGCGTTGACGACTTCAAGCGCGGTATCCTGCCCCACTTGGTACAAGAATGTAAGCCAGCCGCTCGAGTCATGGTGTGGACCTACGCCAAGACTCTCGTCCTCGGAGGGGCTTCGTGGGTACTTCAGCAGTTAGATAGGGTGCTGCGGTAGCAGATACTGCCTGCAAGAGTTGCCGGTGAAGAAGTCGTCGAATGTGATTACGAGGATACCAAAAGATTCTTCCACTAGATGGACGAAACGGTAGGAGAGGTTAGCAACAGCATCGTGATAGCTGGAAGTCTAATCAGCCCGATTCCCCGAGGCCTATAAGCGAAATTGTCTGACTCTGTATTAGCTTTCCTGAAGCCAGGTAAAAGATCTTCTGGTGGCCATTGACTGGACCCACGAAGCCGCCAGTGAAGATCGGCGAAGTTTCTGGCATTACGACTCTTGCTCGAATGGTCGTCAGTTGCATGCGGCTCTTGCCATACTATAGGTAACTCCGTAGCCATATCGAATTGCTCGCGTAAATCGTGTTTGCCTAACGTGACTTCTTCTGCAAAGCCACTGTACCTGAGAAAATGTGGTGAGTTGAGTTTTGACATGCTACTCCTTACTTTCTCGGGTAGGTCCAATGGCGATGGCAACAAATCAGTCAAGTTACTGATAGTCTGTTGTGGTACACCATGGTTCGTGATATATGAGAAGCCCACGTCGAAGAGGGCTGAGCGAAGTTGCAGCATGAGCACAGCTCGGCTCCTGGGGTTATCAGCTTGCGAGAGCTCGACTTTTGGCAAAGATTGCAAGTTGTCAATGCCATCGTT
>JBPBPY010000522.1:0-2925 GCA_050954505.1 Janthinobacterium lividum | reverse complement strand
ATCCACCTCCACCCGTTCCTCACATCATGTTCTGTTACATCGCACTCACTGACCTCACATCAGGAAGACGCATACTGGGTCCTGAAATACGACTCCAGATTCGAGACCTCCTTGCTCACCGTCGACGGCCGCAACTACGAGGACGTGCAGCCAGTCGCATGCAGCCCTTGCGACTTTGAGACGTGGCAAGTCGCGCCTAAGAAGTGAGTAATGGACTTTTTCCTTACTTCGTCAAGACGGCAGAAAGCGCTCTACACGGCTGACACGTTAGAGGCACTTGCTGACAGCGAACGCCAGGAAGGGCAGGTTGGGCGTGCTGGGGCGTATTGCGCTGCTGCAGTGGGATCGGGAGATGTTGTTGGGGAGGCGGATCAACGACGAGATCGCGATGTTTGAGGAGGGGATGAAGGATGTGAGTCTCTCGCCTCTTCGCCACTGGGAGGCGATGCTAACCGCGTACCGCACAGGAGTACGAGGAGATGAGGAGAGATATGGAAGCCCGCGGCCTGACAGTGCGCGCTCATGTCCAGCAAGCAGAAGGCGCCAAATTCCCGAAGGTGACTGCCAGAGCTACCTCCGGCGAAGGCGAAGGCGTGACGCTGTACAAGCGGTGCAACGAGAACCTGGAGCACGCCATCGGGGAGTATCTCTGGAGCGGCAAGTTCGAATTCGGCGTCGTGGCTGATGTGCCTGGTCCAAGCAAGCTGCCTACGCTCGGTGTTGTCAGAGCGCGAGAGGACATGCTAGACGCGCAGTACATGACGTTCATCAACGAGGTCACCGGGCAGAAGATGGAGAAGTGCAAGATCATCGGTGTGGTCAAGGAGGGCAGAGTGGCGTGGGACGTCGAGGAGGAGGAGGTGAAGAGGTATTTCGACAGTTTGGGGATGTTCCATAAGGTGGTGTTCCAGGATCTGGTGAAGAATCACGAGGAGGAGGAGAAGAGGGTGGCGCTGGCGAAAAAGCGGGAGGCGAAGAAGCACCGACGCCAGCTGACGAGTTCGTCGGGGACGGCGAAGTCTGCTGCGAGTAATGAGTCGGGAGCAGCACGATTTGGTGGCGAGGAGGGGGAGGTGAACGAGGAGGTTAGGATGAGGCAGAGAGAGAAGTTTAACGAGAAGAGGAGGGCGTAAGTACTCTGATGTATGACAGGATGTCCAACGACTGACCTTGTTCGATCATATCCAGGCAAAAGGAGCGCAAGAAAGCACAAGATGCCGAGAAAGCGAAAGAAGGCCTCACCATCGTCACCCAGACCGACTCAGACGACGAGAAGGACGACCTAGATCAGGCGTACGTCCTGCTTAGCGAACAAGAAGCGGACGCGAACGGAAATACGACAATCACTCTTTTCCCGTTTAAGACTTACTTGCGCGCCCACGCCAGCGACCAGGAGGGGGAAAGCAACGTGCAGGGTGGGGAGAAGCTTGCTCTAGAAGGTGCCGAGTCCGGCGATGGTGGTGCCGACGGCGATGGAGGAGGCGCTCATGGTGTCGAGGTCGTCACGTACGGGACCGAGAAGGAGAGGCAGGAAGCTATCGTAGCGCACGGAGGGCGTGGCATCTTTGGCATGGAGCAGGCGAAGAGCCACGGCCTCGATGAGCTGAAGTACGTTGGTCGTGGGCTGTAGTCGGTCCATCGACGATAGAACACGGGTGCCACACCTCGTAAGATAGAGTTGGAGAAGCGGCATTATGGCGTTGCTGGATGGTTGAAGTGCTGGTTGAAACCAGGTAGACTTCGTCGCAAGCCGCCTCTTTTACCTCAGCGCAGATAACATCCGCTTCCAGTGAAACAGAACGAAGACAACAAATAGAATATGCAACGCAATGCTTGCTCACTTGCTCGCATGCTCGCTTACCACTATGCCTCATAGCATCAGGTGTTCTATCGTATTCCAGCCGATGGCCTTTCTGTCGATGACCAAGACGAACACGGCTCATAACTGTTCCTCCTACCCACCAAACACGTGCCACCGCTGTACACCTGCCAGCGTACTCACTCTCGCCACAACACCACCTTCTTCAAACCTTCAACTACCCTCATCACGATAGTACTTCTTCAACACCGCCTCCACTTGATGAAACTGCTCCTTTGCCTCTTTGATCGTGACCTTCAGTTTCGCCAAGCTGACCTTGTCGTCCGGCTCCTCTTTCGTGCCTGTCTCGTCCTTCTGCGCGCCGAAATTCTGGATCTTCTCGCACGAGTCCTTCACCTTTGTCAGGCCTAGGGTGGCCGACGAGCCTTTGAGGAAGTGGCCGAGCTGGGATAGCTGGTCGAGGTCCTTGCTTATGCTGTGCACTAGGTTAGCGGACTAGGTCGTACGAGCTACAGGTTAGGGTGTGGGAGTAGTCAGATACAGTGCCTCGTCCATCTTGACGAACGTGCCCTCGGCTTGCGTGAAGAAATCGTATACGATGCTGTGGCTGAATTCGCGTTCCTCTTCGTCGTCGTCCATTTCGAGGATCTGCTCACGTCAGAATTCCTACCCATGCTATCAAGCAGTCCAGCAGAGAATGCTTCCTCACCTGCTCAAAGGTGGCAGAATCCACCATATCCCCGAATTCAGCAAAGCCATCCTCCGACTGCACGTGCGACCCATCAGTACCCATGCTGTAGCATGATTTACCTGAACTAGCACTGAAGTGAGAAGCGGCGTTGCGGTTAAGCGCAGGCCGAGAGAGGGTGTCACGTTTCGGTGACGGTCGAAGATCTGCCATCGAGTAGGGCCGCGGCGCGCAGCAGGGCGACTTGCAGCGCGCGGGCGCCTCGTTGAAGTGCAGATGTTCGACCTGTTCTTGCAAGGAGAAGACGGGGGTGCGTACTCTGCCATCGGTCGCGGCGGCGGCGGGCTGGGTGGTGGCCGGCGCCAGGATTGTGGTTGGTGGTGGGAGTGATCTGCGACAGCGGCGGTTCGTATATGTG
>JBPBPY010000399.1:0-2928 GCA_050954505.1 Janthinobacterium lividum | reverse complement strand
ACGGCACTGACTGCCGGCACCCGGTACACGGAAAAACGTCCAGCAAACCAGATGAACAAATAAAATGAGGCAAGCTTGCTGACCATGGCAGCCCTGGTTGATTACGTGGGTGCAGGCGGGAAGACTGGGATGGACTATGCTCCCCGTCCTGTTTTGCTTTGACGTTTCGCTGTGACGCTTTTCAGTTACGTTTTGCCGTCACCTTGCGCTTGCGGCAGCCGCGACGTAGCTGTCGCCCAGGCTGCTAGTACGCTGACATCACATCCTTGCCCTGAACCCAGCGGCTATTCCAGTGGTCGGTATAGGCCGCCGCCAGCTGCGGGTTATTCCAGATCAACAGCGCATTCTCGCTGTTCGATTTTGCCGCGGCCTTGCTGTAGTTGAAGCTGCCATTCTGGACATGGCGCTGGTCGGCAACAATGTACTTGTCGTGATGGATCGCATAAGCCGAAATGGTACGGGTCGGAATGCCTGCATTGGTCACCAGGTTCAAGGCTGCCAGGCTGGCTTTGCTCTTGTTGCCCTTTTCATCGACCAGCACGCGGACATCGACGCCACGGCGCTTTGCATCCATCAATGCCTGCACCACGACCGGTGAAGTAAACGAGTAAGCAGCCAGACGAATCGTCGATTTCGATGCCCGAATGACCTTGACAACCAGTTCTTCCGCGCCCGCATCGGGCGAAAATCCCACTTCGACCAGCTGGTTTTCCGGTGCGGTGATCGCCGGCCGGGCCATGCCGCCGTAAAATCGTTCCAGCAGTGTGCTGGCAATTGAAGCTTGTGTAAGAGGGAAACAAAACAGTAAAGCGATCAGCGTTCTTTTCATGACGGAATTCTAATAAATTTCCAGATCAAACGTTGTCATTGATGACGTGGAAAATGAATCAGTGCGCCATTGTCATGGCCCTTGCACGAAACGCACGCGGGTCAGCGATTCAGCAACGCAATGGTTTGCCTGTCAGGCTGTCCGGCAAAAAACGCTTCCAGGCACTCGCTGAAAACCGACGGTGCCGGTGCCGCTTCTGCCATCAAGGTCATGGAAGAATGAAACTTCATGTCATCGGGCGATCCAAAGATGCCATGGACATCGCGGCCCCGATGCGCCAGCACCAGCGCCGTGCATTCATGCAGGCGCGCTCCCAGCACCGGATGCGCCAGATAGGCCGCAGCCTCATCGCGCCCGGACAAGGCATATTCACGGGCCATCGCACTGTGGCCCAGCCCGGCAATCTGCGGGAACACGAACCACATCCAGTGGCTGGTCTTGCGCCCGGCACGCAGTTCGGCCAGCACTGCCGGCAGCACCGGAGCCTGCGCAGTGACGAAACGCGCCAGATTGAAATGGTCTTGCATACAGTCTCCGTGAACAGTGTTCAATTATTTTTGTTGATGCATTGACAATATCATCTCATGCTGCGAATCTAGAGGCATCTCCAGGGATGAGGGAAACAGTCATGACGCGATTCATCGATGTTACTACCATGGTTGAGCTGGTGCAGGAAATTGGACTGGCAGCGGTGCTGTCCGAACTGGCAGGCGTGATCGAGGAAGACTTCAAGAACTGGCAGGCATTTGAAAAATCAGCCAGGGTTGCCAACCATTCCCCAGACGGCGTAATCGAATTGATGCCAATATCGGATGCGCATCGTTACTCCTTCAAATACGTCAATGGCCATCCCGGCAATACTGCCAACGGTTTGTACACCGTCATGGCATTCGGGGTCCTTGCCGACGTGGCCTCGGGGTTTCCGCTGCTGCTCTCCGAGTTGACGCTGGCCACGGCGCTGCGCACTGCAGCCACCTCGCTGATGGCTGCCCGGCTGCTGGCCCGGCCACAGGCGCGGCGCATGGCGCTGATCGGCAATGGCGCCCAGAGCGAATTCCAGGCCCTGGCTTTCCATCACCATCTTGGTATCAACGAGATTGCCCTGTACGACACCGATGCGCAGGCAAGCGAAAAACTGCAGCGTAACCTGGCGCTGTATCCGGCGTTGAAGCTGCGGCGCGCCGCTTCGGTGCGCGATGCCCTCGCGGGCGCCGACATCGTTACCACCGTGACCGCCCACAAATCGCACGCCGCCGTCATCGAGGCGGACATGCTGGAGGCGGGCATGCATCTCAATGCCGTGGGTGGTGACTGCCCGGGAAAAACCGAACTGCATCCAGCCGTGCTGAGGGCTGCACAGGTCTTTGTCGAATATGAAATGCAAACCCGCCAGGAAGGAGAAATCCAGCAGATGCCGGTGGATTTTCAGGTCACCGAACTGTGGTCCGTGCTGGCTGGAACTGCACCCGGTCGCCAGCATGCCGAACAAATCACGCTATTCGATTCCGTCGGTTTTGCGCTTGAAGATTATTCCACGCTGCGCTACCTGTACGCACAGGCCTGCGCACGCGAGCTCGGTGTGGAAATCGAACTGGTGCCAGGCACTGACGACCCGAAGGATCTGTTTCGCCATGTGCAGGGCAGCCGGCATGGCCGGCGCAAATTGAGGGTCGCATGATGCGGCATGACTGCCGCCATCAACCGCAATCCGGCAGTTTGCCGCGCCGGCTTTCGCGCCGTGGCTGCAACAGCAACGCCACCATGCCGCTCCAGCCGGTTTGATGGGACGCACCCAATCCAGCCCCTGTCTCGCCATGGTAGTACTCATGGAACAGCATCAGGTCGGCGCCATCGGCTTGCGGTACCAGGTCAGGGTAGGAGGCCATCACTGCGCGGCGGCCGTTTTCATCCTTGAGCGACAGCCCCGCCAGCCGGCGCGAGAGCATTTGCGCGACCTGTTCCAGCGTTGCCATGTTCCCTGATCCAACCGGACATTCGACCTTGAAGCCATCGCCATAATACCGATGGTATTCGTACAGCGATTCGATCAGCAGGCAATTCAAGGGCATCCAGACCGGGCCGCGCCAATTCGAATTGCC
>JBPBPY010000165.1:0-2933 GCA_050954505.1 Janthinobacterium lividum | reverse complement strand
GCTGGCCATCGGGGTCATCGAGCGGGCACTGGCAACGGCGCCAATCAATGCGGAGTAAAGCAGGCTGAGAGTTTTCATTGTTCGGGTTCCTGGTGATGGTCATTCATGAGGCCAGCCCGCCAATGAGAGAAGGAACAGGCGGTACAGCCGGGCGCATGCGCTGATTGTGCCTCATCGAGAAATGTTGTGAGCCTGATAATAGACCTGGTTTGATTTGCGACATTGAGACGGGGCAATGTCAACAGTTGCTTGAATTGCCGCAATGCCTGTCATGAAGCCATGGCCCAACCGGCACCAGCCGGGTTGGGCATCGTGATGCAAAAGGTGACGTCGATGGAGCGCAGCGTTTTTTCAAGCGCTTGCTGTTTTCAACGCGAGGTTTCCTGACCAGCTGTTTTTTGCGTCACCACAAATATCTCCTCGACTGCTTCGTTGGCATCGGCCTGCGTGATCAGCGCTGCCGATGTTTCATCGTCGGAGGAATCGGCATCGTCGCATAAAATCGGCAATGGATCGATTCGAACCCACGACGGTACCGTTGCCAGCAAGCTGGCCAGTAAAGCGGCTTTCCGCGCCACAATCCAGCTTGTCACGATGGCGGAAACCAGGACCGCCGTTTCCACCCGCTGAGCGACAGCGCGCTGCGGTTCGTAGTCCGCGCCCGTGACTTCTCTTTGCCCATCATGCAGCAGGCGTTTGATCGTGATGCCAAGATCGCCGGAAGCGTGTTGAGCTGGCGCAGCAGCATTTTGCTGCTTCATCGACGCAATCGTCAGCCAGTTCTCTTTCAATGGCGCAGCACCATGTTCCGTGTTTGCCGGCATTTTGCTGGCAACAGGAAGCATCAATGACAAGCGGTTCTCATTGCCATGCATTGCTGCCGTCGCGCTGCTTGAAAAATCATTGGTTACTGGCGATGCATCAGCATTGATGATCACGATTCGTGAACTGTTTCTCTCCGAGTTAAGCAGCGGTGCAGCGGCCATTGCTGCACTGGCTGGCTTCGGCGGCGCAGGTACTGAACCGCGTGATGAGGAGGCATTGCCCAAATCCCGTGAAGACAGTACAGCATTGGCAGGTTCCGGCGCGCTGCCATTGGCGACCAATGTTGCATCATTGCCGAGTTTGACTGGCGCCAGCACGATTGTACCCAAGTTGCCTACCGTCTGCGGCGCGACACGAATCGTCATCTGGCGCGGCTGCCCATCGATATTGCTGCCGCCGTCGGCCACACCGCCGTTGTCCAAAACCGCAAAGGTGAAGCTGTCGGTCTCGAACAAATGGCCATCATTGAGCGGGCGGTATTTCAGACGGCCCGCGTCGATGTCGGATATTGAGATCAGTTGACCGCCGACCACCTGAACATCATTGAGCGTGAGCGCACCGCTTATTGGCAAGGTCGCCAGGCGAACTGCGAAAAAATTGTTGGCAAGCTGGTCGTTCGGATCGGCAAAGCCGAAATCCGATGCTGCAAGTGTATAAATCGGTTGAATCAGGAAGACGGTATGGTCGGCGCCCTGCGGCGCATCGTTGACTGGGTTGACGTCGACCGTGATTCGGCGGCTGACGGCGTCGGTGTCCGAACCGCCATTGCTTGCGCCACCATCATCGCGCACACGGAAGGTAAAACTGTCCAGACCCTTGCCATCAAGGTTGGCAGGTGGAGTGAAGTGCAGCTTGCCTGCGGCAATGTCGGTCGCCAGTACCAGATCGCCGGCGCGAACCAGAATGCCATCATTGGTCAGCAAACCGACTGTTGGCAGCGTATCGACGACAATTCCATAAAACCCGTTAGCGGTCGAATTGCCATCATCGCGAAAGCCGAAATCAGCAGTTTTGAAAACGGCCGGGTGGTCTTCGAGTATCGTCACGGTGTTGTCGGCGCCGGTCGGCGCCGCGTTCAATTCCACCACGGGCATGGGAAGGGAAAATTCCGATGTGTCATTGGTGCTTGTATCAGTCGCCGTAGCGCTGATGCGCAGGCCAACGCTTGCGCTACGGTGAAAGGTTGCCGAGAACGCAGCGTTTCCGTCACCGTCTGTAGTGACATCGACAAAACCCAGATAGCTTGAGACAGCGCCGGAGGTACCGGTACCGGATGATGGATCAAGAAAGAATTCAAGGCGATAATTACGCGAAGCATTGCTGTTGAGTGTTCCTTGAACCGTCACCGTGTCGGCACTGGAAAAAGCGGCAAGCAAAAGCGGATAATTCTGGCCATTGTTGGCACCGCCATCCGCGTCACCCGGGTCATTGGTCGACATGGTAGTGCGGTCAAGCGCGATGCCAAGGCCACCATTGTCGTAAATTGCGTTGGCAGACAGCAAGGCACTTGTGCCGGTACCGCGAATAAAAATACCTTGCCCTGCATTCGCCGCAACAGTGTTGCCCTCACCGCTTGCCGCACCACCGATTTGATGATTTGCCCCACTGCGGATCTGGATTCCATTTCCGCCATTGCCGAGCGCAGCGCCGCGGGAATCCAGACCAATAATGTTGCCTGCTACCAGATCACCGCCACTGGGTGCATCGATATAGATTCCATCCCCGGCATTACCGGAAATGAGGTTGCCGCTTCCTGCCGTACTGCCGCCCACAGTATTGCCGCCGTTTAACAGCGCTATTCCCGAGAGCGCATTGGCCAACGATGCGGTATCCGCCGCATTGGTACCAATGTAATTGCCAAGGTAGATGTTGTCTGTACCAAAGGTATTGATCCCATCATATCCATTGGCGCTGATGACATTCCGGGTACTTTCGGTGGCTCCTCCGATAACGATGCCGCTGGCAGCATTGCTGACCCCTTCGAAGGCATTGCCAAGCGCCTTGGTCCCTGTGGCATCCACACCGATCAGGTTGCCCTGAATGGTTACCAGCGTGACATTGGTCGTCAGGTAGATGCCTTCATGCTCATTCGCCGAGACTACATTGCC
>JBPBPY010000188.1:0-2935 GCA_050954505.1 Janthinobacterium lividum | reverse complement strand
TTACTCGAAGCTGGCATTGGGCGGCGTCGACCCATTTGTGGTGGTGTTCGGCAGCTCCTTCTTTTCGGCGCTGGTGATGCTGCCTCTGGCGCTGTGGACCTGGCCTGCAGGGTCGATCTCGGCCACCAGCTGGATTGCCACCATCGTCCTTGCGGTACTGTGCACCGGCGTCGCCTATGTCCTGTTTTTCCGTTTGATTGCCAACGCCGGCCCCGCCTATGCCGCTTCGGTGACATTCATCGTGCCGATTACCGGGCTGATCTGGGGCATCATGCTGTTGAATGAAACGGTGACCTCGTCAATGATGGCCGGTTGCGTGGTCGTGCTGATTGGCGCTGCGCTGTCGAGTGGCAAAATCCGCTGGCCGCGCAAATCCCGGATCAGCGTCGGATAAACACCGGCCACCGAGGCGCCACGCAAATAGCAAGCAGGATGGCCGGCGAGCCTCCCGGTCCACTCGCAGGAAGGCGTCCTGGAAATAAAAAATGTCGCCCGGTTGAAACCGGGCGACATTTTTTTGTTGCATTACTCTTTCCTGCAATATCGCTGCTCCACTGGACCGCACCGTTTGCCGGCCCGCTGTGTTTACCGTGAGACTGTCTTGCAAGTACCTTCAATCAACCCGGCTGCCGACAACGGACAACCGGTGTACGATACGTCATTGCGACACGGTCGGCGCCGGGCCAAACGGTTTGAGGACTTCGGCTTTGGATTTCTTCTTCAGCACATCGATATAAGCCAATGTCTCCTGCTGCGCCACCAGGTTGTCGACCTGCTGCTGCTCGGCTTGCCAACGTGCCGCATCCGGTGTGGCAGGCGTGGCTACTGCATTGATTCGGGCAATCGAATAGCCGTAACCGGGCACCTCGATGCCGGTGAATGCCGGCAGCTTCGAGACATCGGCCTTCAAGACTGCCATCGTGGCTTCGTTCGGCAGATCCGATTTCTTGCGTGAAACCGTCCTGGCTGCGCCAAATCCTGTATCGTCGGCTTTGGTCTTCAGGGCAGCAAGCCGCACTTCACCGGCCTTGCGTGCCAGATTCATGGCTTCATTCTGCGTCAGCTGCTGGCGTACCTGTGCTTCGACTTCCTTGAATGGGCGTGTGCTCGCCGGCTTGTACTCGACCACGCGGCCCGAGACCAGGGTACTGGGTGCGACTTCAATTGCTTCGGTGTTGTGCTTGTTCTTCAGTACGTCGTCGGTAAACAAGGCCGCCAGGAATTTTGGATTGCTGACGATATTGTTGCCCGCCAGCGCCGCGCCCGGACGGCGGGTCACGCCGTCCTGCGTCACCACTTTCAACCCCAGCTTGTCGACCACCGGCTTGAGGCTGTCTGCCTGTTCATACACCATGTTGGAGAATTGCTCGGCCGTCTGGGTGTACTGTTTGGCTGCCATCTGTTTCTTGATTTCAGCGGCGATATCGCTTTTGACTTCCGCCAGCGTCGGCACCATTGCCGGCTTGATGGCGGTCAGTTCGATGATGTGATACCCGTAATCGGACACCACCACATCGCTGATCTCGCCTTGCTTGAGCTTGAAGGCGGCATCTTCGAATGGCTTGGTCATCATGTCACGGCCAAAGAAATCGAGGTCACCACCTTTTTCCGCGGTTCCGCGGTCATCCGAATTGGCCTTGGCAAGCTTGGCAAAGTCGCCGGGATTCTTGCGCAATTGGGCCAGCAAGGCGTCAGCCTTGGCTTTTGCCTTGGCCTTCTCGGCAGATGGTGCATCCTTGGGCGCATTGATCAGGATATGGCTGGCACGGCGCTGTTCTGCAATCGAATAGCGCTTCTTGTTTTGCGTGTAATAGGCTTCGATATCGGCGTCCGAGACATTGGTCTGGCCCGTGATTGCTGCTGCATCGAGAACCACGTATTCGATCTCTGCCGATTCCGGAGTCTGGAACTGCGCTGCATTCTTGTCGTAGTAGGCCTTGAGCATGTCGTCGCTGAGCTTCACCTGGGCGACATAATCGGCAGCCTTGAACTCCTGCTGCTGCACGGTGCGTTCCTGCTCAGCCAGGTCGGACAGCCGCGCGCTGACGGTTTTGGGGGCAAAGGCCGAACCCTGGATGGCGGCGTTGAGCTGCTGCATGGCCATGTCCTGGCGCAGGCGGGTTTCATACATTTGCGGCGACATGCCCTGGGCGCCGAGCAAGGCCTTGTAGCGTTCGACATCGAACTTTCCATCCGCGCCGACCAGGTCCGGGATTGCCAAGATCGCTTGCTGCAGGCTGGCGTCCGACACCATGACATGTTTTTTGGCCGCTTCTGCCGCCAGCGCCTTCTGGGCAATCAGGTTGTCGAGGATGCCGCGCTTGGCTTCGGGCTGGTCCAGCATGCGTGCATCGAATTGTTCACCATACGCCTGGCGCAGACGGTCGGCCTGCTGCCGCACCGCGCCATCGAACTCTGCCTGGCTGATCGACTGCCCCGCCACTTTGGCCAGCGCACCTGCGGAGTCGCCCATGCCGGTGTAGCTCTGCAGGCCAACGAAGGCGAAGGAAGGCAGGATAATAAGCAGCAACATGAATTGCATCAGCCGCCGGTGTGTACGAATAAACTCTAACATGATCTCTATCCCGGACGTTGCGCGGGGAAACAGCATCGACCCATCCGATAAAACTGTCCCGCATATGAAAAAAGGCGAACCAGGTTCGCCTTTAATATTACTACCTAACGAATACTGGCGGAGTGGACGGGACTCGCCTACATCCTGCAGGCCGCGGATCGCTTTGCAAGGCAGGGATTGGCTTGCAAGCCAATCCCGTTCCGCAGGCAAGCGACATGTCGCTTGAATTCCCTGCTCCACTCTTCGAGTCCCGTGCCGTGTTCCCCGCAGGGGGAACACTCCTTTGCTGCTTGAATACTGGCGGAGTGGACGGGACTCGAACCCGCGACCCCCGGCGTGACAGGCCGGTATTCTAACCAA
>JBPBPY010000416.1:0-2946 GCA_050954505.1 Janthinobacterium lividum | reverse complement strand
AGATTTTGGCGGCGGCACCAGCGACTTTTCACTGATTGCCGTGCGCGAGCAGCAAGGCAACCTGGAATTGCACCGTGTGGCGGTGGGCGACCATATCCTGCTCGGTGGCGACAACATGGACTTGACGCTGGCCCATGTGGTGGCACAAAAGCTGGCCGCAGCCGGGACCACGCTCGACGCCTTCCAGATGCGTGGACTGGCACTGGCCTGCCGAAGCGCCAAGGAAACCTTGCTGGCCGATAGTGGCGTCGACAGCGTGCCGCTGGTCGTTGCCAGCCGCGGCTCGAAAATGATCGGCGGCTCGCTGCGCACCGAACTCACGCGTGCGGAAGTCTCGGCCACGCTGCTGGAAGGTTTTTTTCCGGCGGTGGCGTCCAGCGCCCGGCCGGCCCAGCGCCCACGCGGTGGCCTGACCCATGTGGGCCTGCCCTTTGCGCAGGACCCCGCCGTCACCCGCCACCTGGCATCCTTCCTGGCACGCCAGGCTGGCGCGCTGGCACAGCTCGAGGCCGCAACGGGGGCTGCTCCGGCAGAACCCGGCACTGCAAACGCAGCGGTCGGCGCCGGCATCCCGAGCGCCGACACCAAGGCGGCAACCCCGGGCACCTCTGCCAGCGTGCATGGCGCCAGCGATGGGGCTCACGCACAAGCCGCAGTACCGCCGCACGCCAGCATTGCACAGGCCAGCTTCCTGCATCCGACCGCGGTACTCTTCAATGGCGGCATCTTCAAGTCGAGCATCCTGGCTCGCCGCACCATGGAAACCCTCAATGCCTGGCTGGCAGCCGAGCAGGCACCGCCGGCGCGCTTGCTGGCCGGCGCCGACCTCGACCTGGCTGTCGCCCACGGGGCTGCATACTATGGGCGTGTGCGGCGTGGCCAGGGTGTGCGCATTCGCGGCGGCACCGCGCTGTCCTGTTATGTTGCCATCGAATCGGCCATGCCGGCCATTCCGGGCATGGAAGCGCCAATCCAGGCGCTGTGCGTGGCACCGTTCGGCATGGAAGAAGGCAGCGAAGCGGCACTGCACAGCCAGCAATTCGGCCTGGTGGTGGGCGAGCCGGTGCATTTTCGCTTCTTTGGCTCCAGCGTGCGGCGCCAGGATGAAATCGGCACCCTGCTCGATGTCTGGGCTCCCGACGAATTGTCGGAACTCGATGAAATCGTCGTCACGCTGCCGGCCGAGGACCGCAATCCGGGCGATGTGGTACTGGTGGAGCTGGTGGCGCGGATCACCGAAGCCGGTACACTCGAACTGCTGGCCGCCCCCACCGATGGTGCCGGGCGCTGGAAGATCGAATTCAACGTGCGCAGCACGGCTGCCGACTGAGTGGCCAGCGCCCTGGCATGAAGCACGCCGCTGATCGCAACGCCGGTGTCGATGCCGGTGTCGATGCCGGCAAGGCGCGCCCTGTGCGCACCAGCCGGGCACCCATCCGCTATGTGGTCGGCATCGACCTGGGCACCACCAATACCGTGGTGGCCTATGCGCCTGCGGGCAGCAAAGCGATCGAACTGTTCGAAATCGACCAGCTTGGCGCGCCTGGGCAATCCACTGCCGCCACCTTGCTGCCGTCGCTGCGCTACCATCCGGCTGCCGATGAAATGCGCCCTGCCGACCTGACGCTGCCCTGGCGGCGCGAACCGGCCGAAGCGCCAGTCACCGGCAACCTGGCGCGCAGGCTGGGCGCCCAGGTGCCCGGGCGCCTGGTGGCCAGTGCCAAAAGCTGGCTCTCGCATGCAGCGGTCGACCGCAGTGCCGCCATCCTGCCCTGGGGCGCCGCGGCCGATGTGGAAAAGGTCTCGCCGGTGCAGGCCAGCGCCAGCTATCTGGCCCATGTGCGCTCGGCCTGGAACCACCATTTTCCGCGCCAGCCGCTGGAACAGCAGGAGATCGTCCTCACGGTTCCAGCCTCGTTCGACGAGGGCGCGCGCGAACTCACGCTGCGCGCTGCGCGCCTGGCCGGCTTGCCAACCCTGAAGCTGATCGAGGAGCCGCAGGCGGCGCTGTACGACTGGCTGTTTCGCCATCGCGACAGCCTGGCCAGCGAGCTGGCCGGCACTGCGCAAATCCTGGTCTGCGACGTCGGCGGCGGCACCACCGACCTGTCGCTGATTGATGTCGGCCTAGCCGATGGCGAACCGTTCTTGAAACGCACCGGCGTGGGCAATCATCTCATGCTCGGTGGCGACAACATGGACCTGGTGCTGGCGCACATGGTCGAAGCGCGCCTTTCCTCGGCTGGTGCATCGCAAGCCGGCAGTGCGCCGCAGCGGCTCTCGGCCAGCCGGCTGTTCCAGCTCATGGAGCGCTGCCGCGCAGCCAAGGAACAGTTGCTGGCCCCGGACGGACCGCAGCAGGTGCAGGTGACCCTGCTAGGAAGCGGCAGCCGCCTGGTGGGTGCCACGCGCACGGCCACCTTGACGCGTGCCGATGTGTTTGCCGCGCTGGTCGATGGCTTTTTCCCCCAGGTTGACAGCAGTGCCAGGCCCAGCGTGCGGCGCGGCGGCCTGGTCGAATTCGGCTTGCCCTATGCAAGCGACGGTGCCATCACCCGCCACCTGGCCGGTTTCCTGGCACAGCATGGCGCTCGTCCCGACACCGTGCTGCTCAACGGCGGCGTGTTTCGCTCCGAGGTATTGTCCGAACGGCTGCTCTCGACCATGGCACAGTGGCGCGGCACCGCGCTGCGCCTGCTGCACAATGACAACCCCGATGTGGCGGTGGCACGCGGCGCGGTCGCCTATGCCCTGGCGCGCCAGGGCCTGGCCCCGAAGATCGGTGGCGGCTCGGCGCGCAGCTATTTCCTGCTGCTCGACGAAGGGGGCGCCCGCGCGCGGCGCGCCATCTGCGTGCTGCCGCGCGGCAGCGAACCAGGCCAGGAAGTCTTGCTGGCCGAGCGCAGCTTTGCGCTGCGTTCCGGCAAGCCGGTGCGCATCCAACTG
>JBPBPY010000505.1:0-2972 GCA_050954505.1 Janthinobacterium lividum | reverse complement strand
GGTCTGAAGCTCCCCACAGTGGGGAGGTTGAAGGGCCAGGAGCGGGAGGCTGGCGGGTCGGAGGGGTAGCTTGCCCATCGCACTCCTTCCCTCCTGCCCATCTTTCTTTCTTAGCAAGGGGAAGCGAAGAATGAAGGAAAGAGACTAGGGCAGGATATCGGAGTGGGTGCTAAGTTATAAACTTTCCAGCTCTGGAGTTGCCATGCCCGCCCCTCCCGATAGCGTCCTGATCGGCACCCATTTCGATCGCGGCGTGGCCGAGCGATTCAAGACCCTGGCTCGCGAGACTGATGGGACTGTGGCTGCGGCGCTGCGTCGCATTCTAATCAGCACGGTGGCTGGGCAGAGGCCGCGGGAGCCTCTTGGGACGTCCGGCTATCGGGTTACGGTCCGCTTGAAGGAGACCGAGCGGCTCGCCCTCCTGGAGGCCGCCAGGGCTCGCCAGACCACTCCCTCGGTATGGCTGCGCTGCCTTGCCATCGTACACCTTGGTCAGCGCCCTCAGTGGAACGAGCAGGAGGTTGTTGAACTTCGGGCCGTATTCACCGAGCTGCGCAGGATCGGGACCAACTTGAACCAGATCGCCAGGGCCCTGAACGTGGCGGTGCAGTCCGGGGAGTACCCGGCCGCGCAGGGAACGGCTGCCCTCGAAGCCGCCGACTTGGTACGGTCTGAGACACGTCGGGTGGTCGGGGTCATGACCGGCAACTTCGACTACTGGGGCCTTCCCGACGCGGATCGTCCGGCTGCCCAGTACGGGGCCATTGCACGCGATCAGGACGCCACCGAGGACGAGCGTCGTAAGGCTAAGCTCCGGCCAAGGCGTCGCCCAAGCCGGTTTGCGGACTCATTCGGCTAGAGCATGACTGTCTCTGAACGAGTCTGTTGGGGACCCGGCATGTGCTACGATTAGCTCCAATATGCTATCCGGGATGGAGACGAGTGGAGATGACCAAATCTCATTTGATCTGAGTGCCACCCGGTACACGGCAGCTCACACGCTAGCCTGCCGCTAAGCGTGCAGGCGCCGTCAGCAGATCATGCCGGAGCCGCACTCCATTACGACTTGGCTTTAGATCGCTCTACAACCGTGATGACAGCATCGGTTGCGCTTAACAATCCACTCCCAAAAGAGAAGAATTCTGTTGCGGATTTCATCTTCTCTGCTTCATCTTTCATACCTTGAACACCAGACGTGACTTGACCGACAGCACCCGCAACCTCTGCTAGTTGTCCAATCCTACCCATAACGGTTATCGCGAGAGCCGCTTGCTTAGCCGAAATTCTCCCAGGGACAGGGTCGAGATCGTCACTGTTACCAGGATGATCTATGATCTTTTGCCTTGCTGTTACTAATGCGTCGGTAAGAACCTGATTAGCCGCATCAAATTGGGCATCAAGAGACTGCAACGGCGTTAGTATTATATCTGACAAACTCAAACTGTAATCTATATTATTTACGTAAGATACATCTCTTAAAATAGCATCGTTGTTAGTACGGAATTGTTTTTGATGCCTGCCGAGGCCCTTTCCGACTGTGTAACCTACGCCGATTAAAAATATTGCACTTACTAGATCACGAACACTCAAGACATTCTCCTCAATATTACTTTGCTTTTTCCTGAGCGCTGATAGCGGCGCGAAGTGCGGCTGCCGTTGTGGCTAAGGTCTGCACTTCAAGTATCAAAGCCTTACTCTGACCACCGCCGTTGGCTATAGCTTTTGCCAGTTCATCGTGAGTTTTCCGGATTGCCTCGGCTACTTTCTTCGGGTGAGTCCCGTTAAGCGAGTTTAAATCCGCTAGAACGTTGTCAATCTTCTCCTGTGTTGTTATATATTCTGCGGTTGATAACCTTTTATTGGTCTTTAAAGTTAAATAATCGAGAGTTTCATTGTCGTAGGCAATGCGAGCTGCAACGCCAGTGTTAAGGAATAAGCCTAAAGCCGTCGCAAGGGTCCGAACCGGCAGACAGTTTCTAGAAACTTCCTCTGCGAGCTTCTCATATCTTTTATGATCAAGGTATGTGCCAACGACCCAGCCGATCGCCGCAACAGAAGCGCCCACTGTCGCACCACTCGCTGCACTAATAGCAGGACCACCGGCCATACCTACAGTCGTGGCAAGTGCTGCTGCTGACTTCTCTAGCTGTGCAACTGCAGCATCAAACTTTGTTCGGTCATCCGCGGTTGTTAAGGCTGCAAGAGCAGAGGCATAGTTAGAGAGTGCTTCTGTTACTTCTGGCATAGTCACTGTTTTGTTGGAGGCCTGATCACTTTCACCGGGTGGAATATGGCAAACCTGGTCGGGTTCTGGCGGTGTGACGGCGATAGGGACCGTAATTGCCGCCAGATATCGATCAGCATCTGTCTGCTGCTTTTTATCAGCAGCCTCCTCCGCGTCAGTTGTCACGCGGCACTCGGCTGTCCCAAGTGGTGGAGTACAGTCGGCTACAACCTTAAGCCTCGGGCGAGATTCTGGTCGATACGTGTCCTGCCATCGCACACGAGCTGAGTGCATGCTTGCAACGGTAGACACAGTCGCAGTGCCAGCGTCATTAATTCCTGCTGAGAACATTTTAGTCTCATCGGAATATTGATAAGGAGAGCACCCGATAAGTAAAATGAGTCCGCCTGATACAGCGATCTGCTTAGTGAAACCCATCACCCACCCCGCCCTGTGCTTTGCAAGATTTAGAACGGTTTCGAGACGATCCGTCAAGACGGCCTTCCGGACGTAAAGTTGGGGACAAACCTTGTTTGAGGCATTAGTCGGCCCGGACCCGACAGATCGCGGCAGATCAGGCACGTCTCCAGCTTCGCCAAGGCTACTTGGCCTGCCTCCAAATTAGCTCTCCAAATCTCTGCAATGTGCAGAGATCTGAAAGTCTAGCGCCGACGTGTTGGACGGTTAGTCACACTCCCGGCTTCCTGCCCGCCCGTCCTGTCCGAAGGTGCTTCTCCCAAGCTTCCCG
>JBPBPY010000266.1:0-2990 GCA_050954505.1 Janthinobacterium lividum | reverse complement strand
GGGACTGACGGATGTTTGCAGGTCTACGAAGCTCCGCCCGCGCCATCTCGCTCCTTCCCTGTCTACTCCATCGATGGCAATGTTATATATCCTGAGTTTGCGTACCCGCTGCGCAAGGAGATAGTACCGATTTGGGCAGCAGCTCTTCTCGCCGCTTTGGTGCCGATCTTCGTCTTTCTGATCATGCAGATCCGCATTCGATCGTTCTGGGACGTCAACAATGCGGTCATCGGTCTGCTCTACAGTCTCATCACTGCTGCCGTCTTCCAAGTTTTCTTAAAGTGGTTGATCGGAGGACTGCGACCTCACTTCCTGGATGTCTGCAAGCCTGCAGTTCCAACCTCTGGAGCCCAAACAGGCAACGGCCTCGGCGGTATCATGTACGATCGCAAGATCTGTACCGGCGACGAGAACGACATCAACGACAGCTTGGAATCCTTCCCCTCAGGCCACACGACTGCAGCCTTCGGCGGCTTCATCTTCCTCTACCTCTACCTCAACGCCAAGCTGAAGGTTTTCTCTAATTATCATCCAGCGTATTGGAAATTGCTCGTCACATACATGCCCGTGCTCGGTGCCACATTAATCGGCGGCGCGCTCACGATTGATGAGTTTCACAACTGGTACGACGTCCTCGCCGGCGCCATTATCGGCACCACCATGGCCTTCTCCGCCTACCGCATGGTCTACGCCAGCATCTGGGACTTCAGGTTCAACCATATCCCACTCATCCGACATATTCCGTTCACTTACGGCGAGGGCTCACCTTTCGAAGCTTTCCGCAACGCCATGTGGACCCGACAGGCAGGCTGGGGTTCGAATGAGGCTGGTGGGTTTGGTGGCGCGCCGTTCGATGCTTCGGGTTCTTCCGGCGGCATGATGCCTGGAGGTTTTGGTCGCAATGGGGTTGATACGGCGGGCAGACGGTCGGCGGATGGGTATCAAGGGCGCCGCAGCATTGGTAGGAAGCCTGTTGGCGGAAGCCCCAGTGCTCGCAGGCCGGATGAGATGATTTGGATGGACGCGGACGGTGTATGATGGTTCTCTGCACTGAGAGCGAGAGGCGTTATCACGGGATACCCTTGGGTGCGGTCATGGAGTACCTAGGTAAATGCGCGGCAGTGTCTACGTAATCTTTAATGCTCTACAAATTTCTTCTGCGAGCCTTCGGACCTGACCTTCGCAATAGAACACCATATTTCTCCGCAGATTCCGCTCAGTACATAGCAATATCCTGACCAACACCACGTCGTATTGCATCGGTGGTGGGGTGAGTGGAGAGCTCGCGGAGAACAACAGCCGTGAAGGCTACAGTACATGTACTCAAAGGCCAACGATGATGAGACTGCCAACAAACAAATTATCGACAATGGCATCAGAATCCTTCCACCCAGCTTTCACCGACCCGCCAGCAGACGTGATCGCAGGCATCCCAGTCAAGCACTTCAATCTTCCCGTCCCAAACATCTCATACGGACTTCCATACTACGAAGCCTGCTCAAAACACATCAAAGACACTTACCATGCATCGAGGGTCTACATCGTCGCTTCCAGATCCCTTTGCGCGAATACCGATAAGCTTGATCTAATGATTGAAGCTATCGGAGAGGACCAGGTAGTCGGCGTGACGAAGGGTATCACGCCGCACACGCCATGGTCAGAGATATTGCAGATCACGAATAAATGTAGGGAGGCGAAGGCCGATTGTGTGGTGACGCTTGGGGCGGGGAGTGTGACTGATGGGTGTAAACTTGTTGTGCTGGTAAGGATGCCTTCCGGAGTCGACATGATTGGTAGCTGATATATCAAGTAGGCACTTGCAAACAACATCAGCACGCCCGAGCAACTCGCCCGATACTCAGTCGAGAGCAAAGACAAGCCCGAAAACGTCGCCGAACCAGAAGTACCCTTGATTTGCATCCCGACCTCCTTATCAGGTGGCGAATACTTCTCCCTGGCAGGTGGCACTGAGGACTCAACGAACCACAAACACGGCTTCTTCCACTCAGGCATGGGTTCGCGACTGATCATCCTTGATCCTGAACTGTGTCTTACAACACCAGAGTACCATTGGCTGAGCACCGGATTCCGGAGTTTCGATCACTGCGTCGAAGCACTATGCTCACTGGAAGGCAACGCGAGATCCGACGCGAAGGCTGAGAAAGGGCTAAGGCTGCTTGCGCCTAATCTGCTGAAGTGTAAGAAGGATCCGAATGATGTCGAGGCGAGGAAGCAATGCCAGCTAGCGGTGGTGCTCGCTATGGAAGCTGTGCGTTCTGGAACACCCATGGGCGGGAGTCATGCTATAGGCCATCAGCTTGGACCTTTGGGTGTTCCGCACGGTGTGACGAGCACTATACTGAATCCTGCTGTGATGAAGTACAATATCTTGCATGGCAAGGATAAGCCTGCGATCGCTAAGAGGCAGGAGAAGATCAAGCAAATCCTCTGGTCGGAGCCGGAGGTTTCGCAGACGTTCGTGCAAGCAAGAGTTGAGCAGACAACCGCTGATCTAGGAGATCTGCTTGATGTTTATGTGCGAAGTCTCGGACTACCGCGGACGCTGAAGGAGATGGACATTACTCCAGATAAGATTCCTGGTCTCTCTGAGCGAGCTTTGGCTGATTTTTGGTCTCCTACGAATCCGGTGCCGTTGCTGAAAGCTGAGCAGGTCCAGGAGATCCTCGAGATGGTTGCTTAGAATAGGCTTCAATGAGATACACGGTCGACCCGTGGCATGACATTCGAAGGCTCGGGCAATTCCCGACAAATTGCTTCTAGCTACCTGGCACAGATTTAGTGATTGCAGTAATGATAAGGCTCAAGTAGTCGTCTTACCTGCTACGCAATAGCAAGATCTCACACCCTCCTGCGATGAGGGTAGGTGCATGATCACCTCTTTCAAGCGGACATCCTGAGCAAGAACTCGTTCATGATCATCGCAGTTCCGGATCCATCATCCAGGACGCCATCTTGATACCCGTCGCATT
>JBPBPY010000113.1:0-3000 GCA_050954505.1 Janthinobacterium lividum | reverse complement strand
GCTGCATGAGCAAGCCGGTCGACTCGGCGCCGGCAAGCGTGTCGCCGGTCGCATCCCGCAACCCCAATATGCCTGCGCCTGCTGCCGCGACTGAGAGGGTAGCGGTGGGTGTATCCAATGCGGCAACGCCCATCACGTCATTTGTCGACGTTGCGGTTGGCATCCTGATGGCGCCGAATGGCGATGTATTGCTGGGTCAGCGGCCCGAGGGAAAACCGTATGCCGGTTACTGGGAATTCCCGGGCGGGAAAGTCGAGGCGGGCGAGGATATCTTCAAGGCGCTGCAGCGTGAATTTGCCGAAGAACTGGGACTGTCCATTTTGAGTGCCGAACCGTGGTGCGGCGTGCAGTACCAGTATCCGCACGCCCATGTGCGGCTGCATTTCTATATCTGCCGCGATTGGCAGGGCCAGCCGCAAAGCCTGGAAGGGCAGGCGTTTGCCTGGCAAGGCCATGTTGGCGTCGAGCCGCTGCTGCCGGCCACCATCCCGCTGCTTGAATGGCTCGATGCGCTGCGTTATCCTGCGCAGCACACAAGCCTCTAAAACTACTGTGCGCATGTCAGCATGCCATCATGGCGAACGTGGAACCGTCTGGACCAGCACATTTCAACCCGCATCAGCGGACGCTGCTGTCCTCGTCATCGACATCCAGCGCCGGGTCGGCACCGGCGATCACATACTTTTCTTCGGCCCAGGCGCCCAGGTCAATCTGCTTGCAGCGCTCGGAGCAGAACGGACGATACTTGTTCGCCTCGGTCCACTCCACTTTTTTCCCACAGGTAGGACAATTGACAATGGCGGCCATGATCATTCGACAGGTAAAGTAATGGAAGGCCGATTGTATAAGAGCGCGGCAGACCTTGCAGGCTTGCGCTGGCCGATGGCCGCCTGAAGAATGAAGCTGCAGCTTGCAGCTTGCAAATTAGACTGGATTACAGATTACAGATTACAGATTACATAGCGTGAGTTCGAACGGCACATCGCCATCGAACGGCTTCGACTTTTCATCCCCACCCTGGGTGGTGAAGCGCACCCACAGCATGTATTTGTTGGCCGAGATTTCCGGAATGGCGCCGAAGGCTTCGTCGATATTGAGTCTGAGCATTTGATACACCTTCCCCTGCAGCATTTGCTGATAGCTGCCGGCGCCTGCCGTGATCATGGTTGGCCGGCCCGACTCGCGCAGCAGCCGCAGCACGATGTTAATGGCATTGAACAAGGGCGCCAGCGGCGCAAACCAGTTGGAGATGTCTTCGAAACGCGACTGGGCGTCACGCTGTTGCCAGGCATGGTAGGAAGGCAGGTCGAATTCACAGGCGCCGCCCGGGATGATGGTGCGCCCGCGGATGCTCATGAGCCATTCATTGTCGCGGATGTGCTGGCCGGTCTTGCCCTGGGCACTGATCAGGGCAGCGGCGCCGCGGTCGATTTCGTCAAGGATTTCATCGAGGCGCGACGCTTCGACATTTGGATTGGAACGGAAACCCAGCAAGGTCTGTTTCTGGCGTTCGAGCTCCTGCAACAGGTCGGACTTCAGGTCGGCGCGCCCGGCCACTTCCAGCATTTCAAACATGGTCGACAATGCCACATGATGCTGCAAGGGGTGCGGCTGCTGGATAAAAAAAGCAAATTTCTCGTACAGGTCTTCCAGGCGCAATAACGTGCGAATACGCTCGTTGAAAGGGTATTCGTAGACAATCAAGGTGGTCGTCCCTTTTTAAATTGAGCTGGCAACGGTAAATACTGCGTTGGAGACTGTGCAAACAACAGTGCCGCGATAGGGCGCTTTGGCCCTGGCCATGAACCGCACCGTGAAACAGTTCCATGATTCTGAACCATGGCGCTTGAAAATACAAACGCCGGCGCATTTTTGTTTGTGCTGGCTGGCGCACTGGCTCGAGGCAAAGCGCTGTCTGCGTGGCGGCCCGGGGACTGCGCAAGGGCAGCGGGTTCGCCAGTGCGGCAAGGCCAGGCGTGGCCGGTCTTTCCGCAGCGGCTCATCGGCGCTCGGGGCGTTTTTCATGCAGGTCTGCAGCCGGATTTTCGGCAGGATGGGCAAGCGTATCTGCAGCCGCCAGTGCCTGTGCGCTGCCAGCCGTGGCGCCGGTGCCGGCTGCTGCCGAGGACGCGGAACCAGGCTGGTCCCGCGCGCTGGTCGCGGCCAGCGTGGCAGCGGCAGCCAGGTAGGTGGCATGCAGGCGCTCGACCTGGGGTTTCAGCGCCGCCAGGTCGCCATCGTTGACGATGACATCGTCGGCAGCGTCCAGACGCGCCCGGCGGCTGGCCTGTGCCGCCATGATGGCACTTGCCTGTGCTGCAGTCAGCGCATTGCGCGACATCACGCGTTGCACTTGCAAGTGCTCTGGCGCATCGACCACCAGCACGCGTGCAACCCGCTGGCGCCACTGGCCCGATTCCACCAGGAGCGGCACCACGAACAACGTGTAGGCACCCGAAGCCTGCAGCGCCGCGCGTTCGGTTTCGGCCCGGATGAGTGGATGAAGAATGGCTTCCAGCGCGCGCCTGGCCTCAAGGTCGGCAAAGATCCGCTCGCGCATGCGCACACGGTCCATGGCCCCGTCGGCGGCAAGAAAGCCGGCGCCGAAACGTTCGACAATGGCCGCAATGGCCATGCCCCCGGGTACGGTCAGGCTGTGGGCAATCACATCGGTATCGATCAGGGCGGCGCCACGCTGGGCAAACATTTGGGCAACCAGGCTCTTGCCGCTGCCAATGCCGCCGGTCAGGCCGATGGCCAGTGGGGCTGGTCTGGCGGGCATGCCGTCGCTCACAGCGAGAAATTCAGATAAGCCTGGGTGATGCCGCGGCCATAGACCAGGGCAATCAGGCCGGCAGCGGCAAGATAGGGGCCGAATGGAATTTGCCGCTCGCGTCCCTGGCGGCGCAGGGCGATCAGCGTCACGCCAACGATGGCGCCGACCAGTGAGGACAGCAGGATGATCAGCGGCAGCATGGTCCAGCCCATCCACGCACCCAG